>NZ_BAAAHQ010000024.1:96682-125661 GCF_039525605.1 Nonomuraea longicatena
ATCCCCGTCACGTCGGCGCCCAGCAACTGCCCGACCTCGGCGGCCACGGCGGCGAACACCTCCTCCGGCGGCATCCCCGTGGCGACCAGGGTCGCCACGCGCCGCAGCGCCGCCTGATCGTCGGCGAAGCAGAGCAGTTGGTCCTGCTTCAACTCGGCCGAGACGGAGACCGTGACCAGTTCGCCGAACTCGGCGAGTAGTGTCTCGGCGGACGCCGGGAGCGACCGCCCGGCGGAGACCAGAAGGACCCCCCACACCCGGTCCCCGACCTCGATCGGCACGCCGGCCACCGAGCGGTCGGCCGAGCCCCGGGGGTTCATGGGCGGGCCCGCGATCGGATCGGCGCCGCCGCTCTCGTCGGCCCGCGCCGGACGGCCCGTCCGCCACACCAGCGCGGCGACGTTCTTCCCGTCGGCGGGCGTCCGGGTGCCGACGGGAACGGGGGTGAGGCCGTCCGGGCCGCTCCAGGCGCCCAGCACGGTCATGGTGCCGTCCGCCTCGTACCGGTTCAGAACCGCGAGATCCACTCCGAGCAGCCGCCCGGCCTCCGCGGTGGTGGTGGTGAACACCTCGTCGGTCGCCGCCCCTTGGGCGACCAGCGTCGCGACCCGCCGCAGCGCCCCCTGCTCGTCGGCGATCCGATCACTTGTCCAGGCAGTCGTCTGGGTCTCCGTTTCCAGCAGGGCCCCACGCCACCGCCCGACGAACCTCACCGTTCCCAGCCTCTGCCCGCCGGGGCGGGCCCGTCAAGTGCTGAGCAGGTCGCGGATCGCCGCACAGGACAGCCCGGACTTCGGCAGGAAGCCGATCGCCCGGCTCGCCTCGACGAGTTGGGCGAGGTCGGCGCCGTCCTGGGTGGAGATCATGATGACGGGGACGCCGTCCAGCAGGGCGGCCACGTCGAAGCCGCTCTCCTCGCGCAGCCCGACGTCGACCAGGACCACGTCGGGCCGCAGTTCCTCGGTCAGGGCCACCGCCTCGGCCCCGGTCGTGGCCATGCCCACGATCCGGGCGCCCTGCAGCTCCAGCAACCGGCTCGCGGCCTGCAGAAACCGCCGGCTGTCGTCGACGATCAAGCAGTGCAACTCCACAGCCTCAGGCTGCCACCGCTCGCGGCGGCCAAACATTCCGGCTAGCTGGAAGATCCGTACGGCTGCTCCACGACGCTCTCCTCGACCGTACGGCGCGGCCCCGTGAACCACTTGCGAGCCGACAGCACCCACCACAGGCCGATCGCCACCAGCACCACGCCGACGGCGATCGGCGCGTAGTTGACGGCCGTCCAGGTGAACTCCGCGTCGCCGGGCACCCCGGCGGGCACGAACGGCAGCACGAAGTAGACGCAGACGACGGCGATCTCGATCACCGCGATCCAGCACATGACCTTGTACTTCCGCCCGAGCGTCCACGGCCCCGGGACGAACCGGTCGCCCATGCGCAGCCGCAGCCAGATCGGGATGATGAAGGCCAGGTACAACCCGATGACCGCGATCGACACCACGGCGTAGAAGGCCACCGGCGTGGTGGTTCCGGGAGGTGCGTAGAGCGCGGGCAGGGTCAGCAGGGCGGCGACCGCGCACCCGGCGAGGGTGGCGTTGACCGGCGTGCGGTTGCGGTCCACGCGCGACCACAGCCGCCAGCCGGGTACGGCGCCGTCGCGGGAGAACGCGTAGGTCATCCGCGACATCGAGGTCACGCAGCTCATCCCGCAGAAGAACTGGCCGATCGCGGAGATCGCGAAGATCGCCGTCGCCAGGTTGCCCGGCAGCGCCGAGTCGAAGATGGCCCCGACGAATCCGCCGCCCTCGTTGACCGCCGCCACGTCCGTCGCCGCGAACAGGAAGGCCAGCAGCAGGATCCACCCGCCGATCGCGGAGAAGAAGATCGACTGCCACAGCCCCCTGGCGGCGGCCGTGGCGGCGCCCTTGGTCTCCTCCGAGACGTGCGCGCAGGCGTCGAACCCGGTGATCGTGTACTGCGTGAGCAGGAAGCCGAGCGGCAGCACGTAGAACCAGTAGGAGGAGTCGGCGAACCCGGAGTTGTTGACCGTCTCGGTGAAGACGAAGCCGAACGACTGGTGGCTGTCGGGGCCGAAGGCGAGGATGGCCACGATGATCGCGGCGCCGAACACGTGCCACCAGACCGACACGTTCTGCAGCACCGAGATCAGCCGGTGGCTGAAGATGTTGATCAGGGCGTGCAGCAGCAGGACCACCACGAAGATCGTGAACGTGGTGCCGAGGGAGACCTGGAGCCCGAAGAAGCGGTTGAGCGTGATGTTGAGGAAGGTCGCCGCGCCGTAGTCGACGGAGGCGGTGACGGCGACGAGGCCGATGAGGTTGAGCCAGCCGGTGAACCAGCCGTGCACGGGCCTGCCCATCTTCGCCGCCCACCAGTAGATGCCACCGGCGGTGGGATAGGCGGAGACGAGTTCGGCCATGCACAGGCCGATGATCAGGATGAAGACCGAGATGATCGGCCAGCCCCAGGAGATGGCGACCGGCCCGCCGTTGTTCCACGCCTGGCCGAAGGTGGTGAAGCAGCCGGCCAGGATCGAGATGATGGAGAAGGAGATGGCGAAGTTGGAGAAACCGCTCCAGGTTCGGGCGAGTTCCTGCTTGTAACCCAGTTCGGCGAGTCGTCGCGAATCCTCGTCCACGGTCATGAGGTCTCCTCATGGGGGGTTCCTTGGTCTTACGTCTAGACCGATTCCCCGCCGTGGACAAGCGGTTACAGCCGAGTTTCGCGCCCGTCATCCCGGCGAGGCAACAGTGAGTGGAACCCAGTGGCCAGCAGGGCGCCGACGGCGTACCAGAGGAGGTCGGCCGGGTTGAAGGTGCTGCCCAGCACCGGGCGCAGGACGGCGGGGATCGAAAGGAGCTGGGCGAACTCGATCGCCCAGCTCAGGCCGCCCGCGACCAGCGCGACCGCCCAAGGGCGCGCGGACGGGCGGACCAGAACCGCGAGCCAGTACAGCAGCACCGTGTAGAGCGCGTCGCCGGCGTGGTCGGCGAACGCGCCGTCGAAGAACGCCCGCACCCCCAGCCCCGCCGCGACGGTGACGGCGGCTGCCGATATCGAGATGAGCCGGGGCATCCCGCGAGACTACAGTGGCGAGGATGAGCGCGACGATGGTGGTGAAGGGGCTGTCCGCAGGTCACGGGGAGCGGATGCTGTTCTCCGGCCTCGACCTGGTGGTCTCCCCCGGTGACGTGGTCGGGCTCGTCGGGGCCAACGGCGCGGGCAAGTCCACTCTGCTGCGGCTGCTGGCGGGCCTCGACCGGCCGGAGGAGGGCCGCATCACGCTGGCCCCCGTGACCGCCACCGTCGGCCACCTGCCGCAGGAGCCGGAGCGCCGGCCCGGCGAGAGCGTCGCCGGGTTCCTCGGCCGCCGCACCGGCGTGACGCGCGCGCAGCACGACCTCGACGCGGCCACGCAGGCGATCGTCGAGCAGGCGGCGGGCGCCGACGACGCCTACAGCCTGGCGCTGGAGCGGTGGCTCGCGCTCGGCGGCGCCGACCTTCAGGAACGCGCCGAGGAGGTGGCCGCCGACCTCGGCCTCGCGGTCGGCCTCGACCAGCCGATGACCTCGCTGTCCGGCGGCCAGGCCGCGCGGGCGGGCCTGGCGTCGCTGCTGCTCAGCCGCTACGACCTGTTCCTGCTGGACGAGCCCACCAACGACCTCGACCTCGACGGGCTCGACCGGCTGGAGAGGTTCGTCACCGGGCTGCGGGCGGGCACCGTGCTGGTCAGTCACGACCGGGAGTTCCTCGCCAGGACCGTCTCCAGGGTGCTCGAACTCGATCTCGCCCAGCAGCAGGTCAACCTGTTCGGCGGCGGCTACCAGTCCTACCTCGACGAACGCGAGCTGGCCCGCAGGCACGCCCGCGAGGCGTACGAGGAGTACGCCGACACCCGAGCCCAGCTGGAGGCCCGCGCCCGCATGCAGCGGGCCTGGGCCGACAAGGGCGTCAAGAACGCAAGACGCAAGCAGAGCGACCCCGACAAGTTCGTGCGCAACTTCCGCATCGACTCGGCGGAGAAACAGGCCGCGAAGGCCAAGCAGACCGACCGGATGCTGGAGCGCCTGGAGGTGGTCGACGAGCCGCGCAAGGAGTGGGAACTGCGCATGGAGATCGCGGCGGCGCCCCGCTCCGGCACGGTCGTGGCGACGCTGCGCGAGGCGGTGGTCAGGCGTGGGGCCTTCACCCTGGGCCCGGTCGACCTGGAGATCGGCTGGGCCGACCGGGTGGCGATCACCGGCGCCAACGGCTCGGGCAAGACGACGCTGCTCGGCGCGCTGCTCGGCCGGATCCCGCTCGACGGCGGGCACGGCGCGCTCGGCCCCGGCGTGGTCGTGGGCGAGGTCGACCAGGCGCGCGGGCTGTTCGCGGGGGAGGAGCCGCTGATCGAGGCGTTCGCCCGCGAGGCCGCGCTGGTGCCGGGCGAGGCGCGCACGGTCCTCGCGAAGTTCGGCCTGCGCGCGGTGCACGTGCTGCGCTCGGCGGCCACGCTGTCACCGGGCGAGCGCACCCGGGCGGCGCTGGCCCTGCTCCAGGCGCGCGGGGTCAACCTGCTGGTGCTGGACGAGCCCACCAACCACCTCGACCTGCCCGCCATCGAGCAGCTCGAATCGGCGCTGGCGAGCTACGAGGGCACACTGCTGCTCGTGACCCACGACCGCCGGATGCTGGAAGCCGTGCAGGTAGATCGCCGTCTGGGGGTGGTTCACGGCACAGTCGTTGAAAATTAACACCGCGTATGGAAACGAGAGTGAAACAATTCTCCGCCACTCGTTGACACGCGACCGCGCAATGGTGTGCCCTCCTCTACAGGAAACCCCCGCCTGAAGGTGAGGCACACATGAGGAAATTGCTAGCGCGACTGTCCGCGCTGGGCGTGGCTATGGTTATAGCAGGTCAGGGGCAGGTGGCGCTCGCGCAGGAGCCTGCGGCGGGGAAGAAGGTCGTACGCGTCGGCGCAACTCAGGCGATGGACTCGATGAACCCCTTCCTCGGTGTCCGGCTCATCTCCACGTCGATCTTCCGATGGAGCTTCGGCTTCCTCGCGGTCCCCGACTCCAAGACCCTGCAGCCCAGTCCCGACCTGGCCGAGTCGTGGACCTCCAGTCCCGACGGCCTCACCTGGACCTTCAAGATCCGGCAGACCAAGTGGTCGGACGGCAAGCCCGTCACGGCCGAGGACGCCGCCTGGACGTTCAACAAGATCATGACGGACGAGGCGGCCAAGACCGCCAACGGCCCGGCCGTCGAGAACTTCGAGAGCGTGACCGCCTCCGGCCAGGACCTCACGATCAAGTTGAAGGCCCCGCAGGCGTCCATCCTGGAGAACCCCATCCCGATCATGCCCAAGCATGTCTGGGAGGGCGTCACGGACCTCGCCGCCTTCGACGCCGAGAAGTACCCGGCCGTCGCCAACGGCCCGTTCATCCCGGTCGAGCATAAGAAGGATCAGTTCGTCAAGCTCAAGGCCAACCCCGACTACTGGCGGGGCAAGCCGAAGATCGACGAGCTGCAGGTCATCTTCTACGACAACCCGGCAGCCGCGATCGTGGGCCTGAAGAAGGGCGACATCGACCTCATCGGCCGGCTCGCGCCCGCCGACTTCCAGGCGCTCGGCGGCGACCCCAACATCGAGCAGTGGAACAAGCAGGGCCGCCGTGCGGCGTACCTGCAGATCAACCACGGCGCCACCACCACCGACGGCAAGCCGGTCGGCGACGGCCACCCGGCGCTGAAGGACCCGAAGGTGCGCACCGCGCTCCACCACGCCATCGACAAGGCCAAGCTCGTCGCCGACGTGCAGAACGGCCTGGCCAAGGTCGCCGACGGCTCGATCGTGCCGCCCATGTACACGGACTTCTTCTGGGAGGCCGCGGGCCAGGACAAGATCTCCTACGACCCGGCCGCGGCCAACAAGATCCTCGACGACGCGGGGTACAAGAAGGGCGCCGACGGCATCCGCACCACGCCGGACGGCAAGCGCAAGCTGGAGTTCCGCTTCAGCATCCACACCGACACCCCCGTCGAGGAGAAGCTGGCCGAGCACCTCACCGGCTTCCTCAAGGAGATCGGCATCACGCTGACCACCAAGCGGCTGGACTCCAGCAAGTTCACCGAGGAGACCGGCGTCACCGCCCTGTTCGACATCGCCATCAGCGGCTGGTCGGTCAACCCCGACCCCGAGGAGGTCTTCGCGACCCACCTGTGCAGCCGCAGGCCGACGGCCTCCGGCGAGGGCGGCGGCACCGAGTCGTTCTTCTGCGACGACGAGTTCGAGAAGCTGTACCAGGACCAGCTGAAGGAACTCGACCGGCCCAAGCGCGCCGAGCTCATCAAGCAGATGCAGAAGGAGCTCTACACCGACGCCCCGGTGATCGCCCTCTACTACCCGAACGACCTTGAGGGCTACCGCAAGGACCGCATCACCAGCGTCACCTCGATCCCCGAGGGCGACGGCATCATCTACGGCGGCACCGGCTACTGGCCCTTCTACACCCTCGACGCCAAGGCCAGCGCCCCGGCGGGTGAGGCGGGCGGCTCCAACACCGGGCTCATCATCGGCATCATCGCCGGAGTGGTGGTCCTGGGCGGCGTCGGCGTCCTCGTGGCAAGGCGGCGCAAGGGCGCCGCGGACGAGCGCGAATGACAGCTCCGCTCGACACGACCGAGCCCGTCGCCGACCAGGCGGCGGGCTCCGGCTCCGCCCGAGGCGGCACGCTGCGCTACGCGGCCGTCAAGCTCGGCGGGGCGCTGCTCAGCATCGCCATGGTCATCATGGGGACGTTCTTCCTGTTCCGTATGCTGCCCGGCGACCCGGTCCGCGCCCTCGCACAGGGCCGCAACATGACCCCGGACCAACTCGACCTCGAACGGCGCAGGCTCGGCCTCGACAAGCCGCTCCTGGAACAGTTCGCCGACTTCGTCGCCGGCACCCTCCGGCTCGACCTCGGCACCTCCTACGAGTACAAGCGGCCGGTGCTCGACCTCATCCTCGAACGCCTGCCCGCCACCATCCTGCTCGCGGGCACCGCCCTGGTGGTCGCGGTCGGCCTCGGCGTCTGGCAGGGCACCAAGGCGGGCTGGCGGCCCGGCGGGCGCTTCGACCGCTTCAGCACCGGCACCTCGCTGATCTTCTGGTCGGTGCCGACGTTCTGGCTCGGCCTGCTGCTGCTCATGGTCTTCGGCAGCGGCATCGGCCCGATCCCCGGCATCTTCCCCACCCGGGGCATCGAGAGCGTGGACGCGCCAGACGGCTTCGCCTACGTGCTCGACGTCGCCATGCACATGGTGCTGCCGGTCCTCACCATGGTCGGCGTCGTCTACGCCCAGTACCTTCTGGTCATGCGCTCGTCGCTGCTCGACGAACTCGGCCAGGACTACATCACCACCGCGCGGGCCAAGGGCCTGCGCGACGACGAGGTACGGCGCCGCCACGCCGTCCCCAACGCGCTGCTGCCCACCGTCACGCTGGTCTTCATGCGCATCGGCTTCGTCGTCGGCGGCGCGGTCACGGTGGAGGCCATCTTCACCTGGCCGGGCCTCGGCCAGCTGTTCTACCGGGCGATCAAGGTGCCCGACTTCACCCTGATGCAGGGCACCTTCATGCTGCTGTGCGTCTCGGTGATCCTCATGAACACCCTGGCCGACGTGGTCTACCACGTGCTCGACCCGAGAGTGAGGTCGGCATGACGACCATGGCCTGGACCCGCAGGAGGATGGCGGCGGGCCGGTTCTGGAACCAGTTCCGCAAGCAGCGGGCCGGGGTCGCCGGCCTGACGCTCCTGGTGGTCGCCGCCGTGCTGGCGGTGCTCGCGCCGGTCTTCCTCGACGAGGACGTGACCAGCGTCGTCGAGGGCACCGGGCAGAAGTTCGCCGCCCCCGGCGTGGACGGCCTGCTCGGCACCGACGAGTCCGGGCGCTCGATCCTGGAACTCATCTGGTGGGGCGCGGGCACCTCGCTGCTCATCGGCTTCCTCGCCGCCGTGCTCGCCATGGTGATCGGCACCCTGGTCGGCATCGTCGCCGGGCACTTCAGAGGCTGGTTCGGCGCGCTGCTGATGCGGCTCACCGACTGGTTCCTGGTGCTGCCGTCGCTCGTGACCGCGCTGGTGCTGGCGGCCATCCTGGGCGGCAGCATGGTCACGATCATCGTGGCCATCGGCGTCACCGCGTGGCCCTCGACGGCCCGCCTGATCCGCGCGCAGACGCTGGCGGTGGAGGCCAGGCCGTACATCGAGAGGTCGAAGGCCCTCGGCGCCGGGCACTGGCACATCATGTCGCGGCACGTGCTGCCGAACGTCGCGCCGCTGCTGCTGGCCAGCACCACCCTGGAGGTGGCCAGCGCCATCGTCACCGAGTCCACGCTCGCCTTCCTCGGCGTGAGCTCCGACAAGACGTCGTGGGGCACGATGCTGCGCGGCTCGTACGACTGGAACGCCGCCTCCAACGGCGCCTGGTGGTACATCCTCATCCCCGGCCTGTGCATCGTCGCCGTCGTGATGGCCTTCACGCTGGTCGGCCGGGCTCTGGAAGTCGTGCTGAACCCGAGGTTGCGATGAGCCTGCTCGAACTGGACGACGTCTCCGTCACCTACCGGATCGCCTCCGGTGAGGTGCCCGCCGTACGCGGTGTCTCGCTGAAGCTGGAGGCCGGGTCGGCGCTCGGCGTCGCGGGCGAGTCGGGTTCCGGCAAGTCCACGCTGGCGATGGCGCTCATGCGGCTGCTGCCCGCCGACGCCCGGGTGGGCGGGCGCATCCTGCTCGGCGGCGAGGACGTGCTCGCCATGAAGTGGGGCCGCCTGCGGGCGGTCCGCTGGGCCGAGGCGTCCATCGTCTTCCAGGGCGCCCAGCACGGGCTCAACCCGGTACGCCGGATCGGCGACCAGATCGCCGAACCGATGCTGGTGCACGGCCTGGCCAAGCCGGACGTCGCGCGCAAGCGGGTCGCCGAACTGCTCGACCAGGTGGGCCTGCCCGCGTGGCGGGCGCGCAGCTACCCGCACGAGTTGTCGGGCGGGCAGCGCCAGCGCATCATGATCGCGATGGCGCTGGCCTGCGAGCCCCGGCTGATCATCGCCGACGAGCCGACGACCGCGCTCGACGTGATGGTCCAGGCCCAGGTGCTCACGCTGATCAAGGACCTGGTTGCCCAGCGCGGCATCTCCCTGATCATGATCTCCCACGACCTGTCGGTGCTGGCCGACGTCTGCGGTCGGCTCGCCGTCATGTACGCGGGCCGCATCGTCGAGAACGGCCCCTCCCACGAGGTCTTCCGCGACGCCAGGCACCCGTACAGCAAGGCGCTCGCGGCGGCCTTCCCGACCGTGGGCGACCCCCTGTCGCGCATGGCGCCCAAGGGGCTCGGCGGCGACCCGCCCGACCCCATGCACCTGCCGTCCGGCTGCGCCTTCCACCCGCGCTGCCCGATCAAGGCGGACGGGTGCGACACGCTCGACGTGGAGCTGTGGCCGGTCGGCGAGCGCCGTACGGCCGCGTGCGTGCACGTCCGCACCGAGCTGGAGGGTTCATGACCGAGACGCAGGCGCCCGTGCCGGCGGCGCAGACGGCCGCCCCCACCCTGCTGGAGGCCCGCGACCTGCACGTGGAGTTCGCCGCGCGCGGCCGCCGGGCC
Source organism: Nonomuraea longicatena (assembly GCF_039525605.1). Taxonomy (NCBI): domain Bacteria; kingdom Bacillati; phylum Actinomycetota; class Actinomycetes; order Streptosporangiales; family Streptosporangiaceae; genus Nonomuraea; species Nonomuraea longicatena. Next base: position 106,337 of record NZ_BAAAHQ010000024.1, read on the forward strand.
CGTGCGGTCGACGGGGTCAACCTGGCCGTCGGCGCCGGCGAGATCATCGCGCTCGTGGGCGAGTCCGGCTGCGGCAAGACCACGCTCGCGCGCACGCTGCTCGGCCTGGAGCGGCCCACCTCGGGCACGGTCCTGTACGGCGGCGCCCCCCTCGCCTACGGCTCCCGCGCGCTCAAGACCTACCGCCGCGACGTGCAACTCGTGCTGCAGGACCCGATGGGCTCGCTCAACCCCCGCCACACCGTCTACGAGGCGGTGGCGGAGGGCCCGCGCATCCACGGCCTGCCCGACGAGGAGCAGGTCGTCGCCGAGGCGCTGTCCCGGGCGGGACTCCGTCCGCCCGAGCGGTTCTTCCTCCGCTACCCGCACGAGCTGTCCGGCGGGCAGCGCCAGCGGGTGGTGATCGCGGGCGCGCTCGCGCTGAACCCGAAGGTGCTGATCGCCGACGAGCCGGTGGCCTCGCTCGACGCCTCGGTGCGGGGCGAGATCCTGGCCCTGATGCTGCGGCTGCGCGCGGACCTCGGCCTGTCGGCCCTGGTCGTCACCCACGACCTGGGCCTGGCGTGGAACATCGCCGACCGGGTCGCGGTGATGTACCTCGGCCGGATCGTCGAGTCAGGGCCGGTCGAGGAGGTGCTGACGGCGCCCCGGCATCCGTACACGCAGGCGCTCATGTCGGTACTGCCCGAGTCGCCCGAGCGGGTGGTCCTCACCGGTGAGCCGCCGGACCCGACCCGGATCCCGGGCGGGTGCCGCTTCCACGCCCGCTGCCAGGTGCTCGCCTCGGGGCGGGCCGAGGAGGCGGGGGTGGCGCAGCGGTGCCGTACCGAACCGCTCCCGGTGCTGCCGTCGGTGCAGACGGCGCAGGCCGCCTGCCACTACGGATAACCCCACTCCAGTACGCCCGAGCGCACGGAGGGCGGTGAGTCCCGCAAGGGCTCGCCGCTCTCCAGCGAGTCGGCCACGTCCTCCAGGAACGCGGCGTAAGACCGCCAGCCGGCGTGTCCGCCGAACAAGATGCCCTCCTCGTGGAAGAACTCACCGACTCTGCCGTCGCGGCCGACCACTAGGCTGTTGCCGCTGCCGTCCCGGGTGAACGGCACGACGTCGCCGTGCCACCAGTGGCCCTCCGGATCGACGTACTTCCTCGGATGCTCGTCCGGTGCCACGGAGCCTTCCAGGGTGATCTTGCACCGCCCCCGCCAGTCGCCGACGATCGTGTCGAGGCCGATGGGCTCGTACAGCCACCACAGCGTGAACCCCCCGCCGTCGTGGCGCAGCAGCGACGCCTTCAGCTCGTCCGGGAAGGTCAGCGCCATGGCGGCCTCCGCACGCGCGATGGCCTGCGGTGAGGCGGGCGGGTTCAGCTGCCGGTGGGACCTCGGCGCTTTGTCGGCCATCCAGCGTTCGATCCGGCGCCAGGCGGCCCCGACGCGACGGGTCGCCGCGGCCTTGGGCGGGCGGACGACGGGAGTGCGCGGGGTGGGGTTGCAGCCGATGGGTTCTACAGCGGGTGGCGTCTCCTCGTGTTCGACCGAGGGGGGTGGCGAAGTCGCCACCGGTTCGCCCTCCTGGGCCACCAGGGCGAACACCACCGCCGCCTCCAGGATCGCGGCCAGGGCCAGGACGACGGTGACGACGCGCACCGACCTGGAGCGCCAGAACCTCCCGAACCTCCTGCCGACCTTGGCGGGCAGCGGGTCGCGTTCCCGCAGTCCCGCCCGCGTGGCCAGGATCACCAGCCCCAGGACGGTGACCAGTCGCAGGACGTCGAACGGGCGGTGGACCAGCATCTCTTGCCAGCTCAATGCCGTGGTCAGCATTGGTTCGGCGAGCAGGAACCCGAGCGTCAGCCCGCCGAGCAGGAACTGGCCGCGGGCCGTTCCCGGACGGCAGGCGAGCACCGCGAGCACACACACCACGACCCACCCGACGAACTGGAGGGTGTCGTCGGCGGGGGCGATGGCGTAGGCGGGCGCCGCGTCGTACGGCAAGATCACCCCGAAGACGACCTCGTCGGCGGGTGGCGTGATGACCCACTCCCCGCCCCACTCCGGGTAGGCGCGGTCGGCGGGAGCCGCGACCAGGCACCGTTCGATCCAGTTCCCCAGCCTCTCGACGGGGAGCCAGGCCACGTAGACGAGCGTGGTGAGAAACCACCATAAGTTCGCACGCACCCGGCGGACCCTACCGGAAGGCGGCGACATTCTCCGCCCGCCCACCCGGGCCCGCCCCGTGACCCGCTCGACCGTGTCCCCGGGGTGTCGCCGAAGGCCGGCCAGTGGGCGGCGTCCGCGTGGAGGGGCGGGCGGTTCGACGGGTCAGAAGGCGCTGATCGTGCTCGGGGCGCGTTCGGTGCGGCTCAGGGCGCGGATCACCGCCGTTGCCCCGTGGCGGTGGACGGCCAGGCGGGCCAGCAGATCGACCACCGGCTCGATGACCTCGGGCTGGAACTCCGGGGTCGCCAGCCCCACGCTGCTGGCCAGGTCGTCGCAGTGGACGACGATCTCCATCAGCCGGGTGAGCAGGAAGTCGTCCAGGGTCAGCGCCCACCCGGCCCACGGCAGTTTCACCGCCCGGTCGGCGGGCTCGGCGGGGAGCGCCTTGGTCAGCCGCCTGAGCACGTCGCCCAGCCGTTCGGCCAAGGCGGCCGGGCCGCAGGCGGCGATGGACTCGCCGCCCTGCCTGATGGACACGTTGCTCTCGTGGTCGAGCCCCGCCTCGACCCACGGCGACTCGACGTAGTGCTGGAGGAGGGAGATCGGCTGGCCCGGCCGCTCGTCGTCGGCCAGCACCTGCTCCACGCGGACGAGCTGGTTGCCGAGATGGCCCGCGAGACCGCCGACGGTGAACTCGGTCAGCGCGCTCGGCCGCGACCAGGCGAGGCCGACCTTGGGGTTGTGCATCAGCGCTACCGCCGATGTGGCGGCCAGCACGTACGCCGTCCGGATCTCAGCCATGTGCGGACCCTTTCAGGAGGTTAGGACGCTGCTCGGGCCAACACTATCCCGCCGACGATCAGCCCCAGGGCGCCGATCCGGAGCCAGGACAGCGGGTCGCCGTCGAGGACGACGCCGAGGGCGATCGCGCCGACGGCGCCGATCCCGGTGAAGACCGCGTAGGCCGTGCCGACGGGGATGGTGTTCATCGCGATCGACAGCAGCCACACGGCGAGGGCCATCAGCAGCAGGCTGATCACGGTGGGGATCGGGCGGGTGAAGTTCTGGGTGGGTTTGATGCTCTGCGACCAGGCCACCTCGACCAGTCCGGCGAGCATGAGGACGAGCCAGTTCATCGTGCCGCCGCCTTGAGCGCGGCTTGACGGGACCGCTCGTGCTCCTCGCGCCGGTGCGCCAGGGCGGGGTCGATCAGGGAGTTGGCGAGTTCGGTGGTGATGAAGGTGATGTCGTCCACGGCGAAGTGGCCGGCGACGAAGTCGCGCAGGAAGCGCTCCTGGTGGTCGACGGGCTCGCGCGGCGTCCCCGGGCCGTAGGCGCCGCCTCTGGCGGCGGTCACGACGAAGGAGCGGCCCTTCAGCGACATCTTCGGGAAGGTGATCTGGTCCAGCCACGCCTTCAGCGACGACGGGATCGAGTAGTTGTACATCGGGGTGCCGATGAGCACGGTGTCGGCGGCCACCACCTCGTCGAGCAGCGGGCGCACGATCTCCCACGCCTTGCGCCGGGCGGGGGTGCGGGCGGCTTCGCCGTACCGGGAGATGTCGGTGATCTCGTGGGACATGACGTGGTCGGACAGTTCGGTCCATGCCTCGGTGATGTGGGGGACGGGGTTCGCGGCGAGGTCGCGGTAGACGTATCCGGCGTCCGGGTGGGCGGCACGCCAGGTGTCGGCGTAGACGCGGGACAACTCGCGGGAGAACGACGTGCGGCGGGCGCTGGCGTCGAGGTGGAGCAGCATGGTCTCTCCTTCAAGTGGACACTATGTCCGCTTAAACGGACATGTCGTCCGGATATATTCCGGGTATGGAGAGAGCAGACGCCGCCCGCAACCGGGCCCGCATCCTGGCCGCCGCGGAGGACCTGTTCAGGACCCGTCCGCCGCAGGAGGTGACCATGGACGACATCGCCAGGGCGGCGGGCGTCGGGCGCGGCACCCTGTACCGGCGCTACCCCGACCGGGCCGCCATCGCCACCGCGCTCCTCGACGCGCACGAGAGCGCGCTCCAGGAGAAACTGCTGCGCGGCGCGCCGCCGCTCGGGCCCGGCGCGCCGCCCGCCGAGCGTCTCGCCGCCTTCTACGCCGCCTTCGCCGACCTGCTCGACGACCACGTCGACCTGGTGCTCGGGACGGAGGTCGGCCACTCACGCTTCACCACCGGTGCGTACGGCTTCTGGCGGGCGCACGTGCGCTCCCTGGTCGTCGCCTCCGGCGCATCGGACCCCGACGCGCTCGTGGACGTCCTGCTGGCCCCGCTCGCCCCCGACGTGTACGCCTATCAGCGGCGCGAGCGCGGCCTGCCGAAGGAACGGGTCGTCGCCGCGCTGGCCGGGCTCAGCGCGCTGCTCGGCCCAGCACCTCGGTGATCGCGTGGCGGACGAAGGACCTGGCCAGCACCGCCCGGCCGGCCCGCCCCAGCGCCGGGGCGGCGGTGCCGTACCGGCGGGCTCTGATGTCTGCCACCACGCTCGACGGCGCGCCCATGGCGTCGAGCACGTCGAACGCCTCCCGCTTGGTGATCAGGCGGCCGTCGCCCAGCGTCACCGCCGCCCTGGCCACGGTGATCAGTCCGAGATCGACCCAGACGTCCTGCAGCCAGCGCTGGAACCCGTCGGTCTTGGCCAGCCAGAACTCCTCAAGGTCGGCCCGCACGAACGCCGACAGCTCCGCGTCGCTCACCTCGGGCAGCAGCTCCGCCACCGGCGCGCCGAACAGCTCCACCGGCGCCGTGTGCAGTTCGCGGCGGGTCACCGGCGTGACCGGACGGCGGAACAACTCGCCGTGCGCGCAGGTGAGGTGGTGGGCGCCGGGATCGCCGAGATCGTCGTTCGGCAGGTAGGAGCAGTGCAGGCGCCCCGGATAGCCCCGATGGATCTCCTCCAGCAGGCTCTGGTCGGCGATCGGCCCGTCGACCACGGCGATCAGATCGAGGTCGCTCCGCCCCTCCTGGTAGTCGCCCGCGCCGAGCGAACCGTGCGCCCACAACGCGATCAGGGGTACGGCGGGCCGCACCTCACCCAGAAAACTCGTTAGCAGCAAATCCGTGTCGCTGTGCATGATGAGACAATGATCAACCTAGGAGTACAGGAAAGGGTAGCCCTTCTGACCGGCGGAAACCAGGGAATCGGGGCCGCCACGGCCTTCGCCCTCGCCGTCCAGGGAGTGAAGGTCTTCATCACCTACAAACGCCTCGAACCGCTGGCCCACGCCGCCTACCCCGACGCCTACGACCGGGATCGGGCCGATACCGCCGAGGGGGTCGTGGCGCGGATCAGGCAGGCGGGCGGCGTGGCGTCCGCCGCCGAGGCCGACCTGGCCGACCCTGAGACGCCGGGCAGGCTGTTCGACCTGGCCGAGCAGGCGCTGGGCCCGGTCGAGATCCTCGTCAACAACGCCAGCGGCTGGCTCGCCGACACCTTCGCGCCCCGGGAGGCCGACGATCTCGGCCGTCCGCTGCGGCAGGTGGACGCGGCGAGCCACGACCACCAGTTCGCCGTGGACACCCGGGCGCCCGCGCTGCTGATCGCCGAGTTCGCCCGCCGCCACCTCAAGCGCGGATCCACCTGGGGCCGCATCGTCGGCCTCACCTCGGAAGGCCGCAACGGCTTCCCCGGCGAGGTCTCGTACGGCGCCGCCAAGAGCGCCCAGGAGAGTTACACGATCTCGGCGGCCCGCGAACTCGGGAAGTACGGCATCACCGCCAACATGGTCCACCCGCCGGTCACCGACACCGGCTGGATCAAGAAGGAGGACGAGCCGATGCTGCGCGGGCTCAGCCCGCTCGACCACATCGCCCGCCCGGAGGACGTGGCCGACGTGGTCGCCTTCCTCGTCTCCGAGCAGGCCCGATGTGTGACGGCTCAGGTGATCAAGATGTCGTGAACAGGGTGCTGACCGACTCGCCGTCGTGGATGCGGCGCATCGCCTCCGCCATGGCGGGCGCGATGGACAGCACGGTCAGCTTGCCGTCGGACTTGGTGCCGGGCACCGTGTTGGTGCAGACGATCTCCTCGATCTCGGGGATCGCGCTGAGCCGTTCGACGGCGCCGCTGGAGAACAGCCCGTGTGTGCACGCCACCCGTACCGACCTGGCGCCGCGCTCCCGCAGCCGCTCCAGCAGTTCGATGACGGTGGTGCCCTTGGCGATCTCGTCGTCCAGGACGATGACGTCCTTGCCCGTGACGTCGCCGATGACCGAGCCGATCACCACGCGGTCGTCGCTGAAGCGCTGCTTGGCGCCCATGGCGACGCCGGTGCCGAGCAGGCGGGCGAACGCGGCGGCCTCCTTCGCGTTGCCGAGGTCGGGGGAGACCACCACGGTTTCCGACAGGTCGAGGCGCCGGAAGTACGCGGCGAGTTCGCGCAGCGCGTGCAGATGGTCGACGGGCACGCTGAAGAAGCCGTGGACCTGCGGCGAGTGCAGCGTCATCGTGAGCACCCGGCTCGCCCCGGCCGCCACCATCAGGTCGGCCACCAGCCGGGCGCCGATGGAGATGCGCGGGGCGTCCTTCTTGTCGCTTCTGGCATATGCGTAGTGGGGAAGGACGGCGGTGATCCGGGCCGCCGACGCCCCGCGGGCCGCGTCGAGCATCAGCAGCAGCTCGACCAGGTGCTCCTGCACAGGCGGCACCAGCGGCTGGATCAGGAACACGTCCCGCTCGCGGCAGTTGGCCTGGAGCTGGACTTCGAGCACGTCGTTGGCGAAACGCCGCAACCGGACCGGGTGGAGCGGGGTGCCGAGATGGGCGCAGATCTCCTCAGCGAGTTCTGGGTGGGCACTACCGCTGAACACAGTGATGTCTCGCACGGGGGTCACCCTAGCCGAGCGGCGCGTTGACCTCCGGCGGCGGTCCGATGGTGACATAGCGTATCCGTCATGTCACAGCTCTCCGTCGGCCTGCGGCTGCTGATCGGGCTGGCCGCCGCCGTGATCGCCCTGGCCGGGATCAAGGAGATGAGCGCCATCGCCGGGCCCGCGTTCCTGGCGCTGACGCTGACGATCGCGGTCAGCCCGCTGCGGACCTGGCTGGCGCGCAAGGGGGCGCCGTGGGCGGTGACGACGTTCGTGCCGTTGCTGACGGTGATCGTGGTGTTGGGAGCGCTGGCACTGGCGCTGGTGGCGGCGCTGGCACAGCTGACCGCGATCCTGCCGACTTACGCGGATAAATACCGGCAAATGGTGGCGGAGGGGAGCGCGTGGTTGTCCTCCCTCGGCATCACCCCGGAACAGACCAAGCAGGTCCTGTCCAAGCTCGACGTGGGGCAACTCGCGCAGGCGGCGCAGGGGGTGCTCACCGGACTGCTCGGCGCGGTGACCGCGACGGCGGTGATCGTGATGCTGCTGTTCGGGATGGCGCTGGACGCCGGGTACGTGCGCGCGGCGCTCAGGCGGCTGCCGTCCTCGCCGATGGCGGCGGCACTGTCCGGCTTCGCCAAGGACACCTGCAACTACCTGATCGTGTCCACGGTGTTCGGGCTGATCGTGGCGGTGCTGGACGGCGTGGCGCTGTGGCTGCTCGGCGTGCCGCTGCCGGTGTTGTGGGGGCTGCTGGCGTTCATCACCAACTACATCCCGAACATCGGGTTCGTCATCGGGCTGGTGCCGCCCGCGCTGCTGGCGCTGCTGTCGTCGGGGCCGTCGACGATGATCTGGGTCATCCTGGTCTACTGCGTGCTGAACTTCGTGATCCAGTCGCTGATCCAGCCGAGGTTCGTGGGGGTGTCGGCAGGGCTCTCGACGACGCTGACGATGGTGTCGCTGCTGGTGTGGGCGTATGTGCTGGGCGCGCTGGGGGCCATCCTGGCGGTGCCGCTGAGCGCCTTCGCCCGCGCGGTCCTGGTGGACTCCGACCCGAGAACCCGCTGGGCGTCGTCGCTGGTGGCCGGCCGCGACCTCCCTCCGCGCTAGCGATCAGTGCATTCTTCCCTTACGGCCCAGCCGCCCCCACCGCCTCCCGCCGTCCCGTGCTGACGGCCTCTCCGAGCGCCCCTCGTCTCACCGCCGTCTCGCCGCGACGCCGCACTGCCGGCGGCCCGGTCGGGTGGTCAACGGGGCGTTGTGGCGGTGGGCCGGGGTGTGAGAGGAGTGGCGCTCGGAGAGGCCCTGTGCGCAGGTCGGTGGGCGGTGGTGGGGGCGGCTTCGCCGTGACGGAGAGAAGAGATCTTGAATGTGCCGAGTCACAGATAGACCGGCGGCTCGTCCATCAGGCCGAGTTGTTCGAGCATGTCGGCCGGGTCCCAGTACTGCCGGAAGTCGGCCACCTGGCCGCCCGTGACCTGGGCGAAGACGGCGCCGCGCAGTTCGAGGCGGCGGCCGGTCGGCTCGATCTCCAGTTCGTCGTCGAGCCGCAGCGGTCCCGTGTGCCGGGCCGTCAGCCGCCACTCCGCGGCCACCTGGCCGCTCGGGAGCTGCATCGGCTGGACGGCGACGGTGATCTCGGACAGCGCCCCGCCCCGGGTGATCGCCTCGGCGATCAGGTCCTCGACGGAGGCGATGTCCTCACCGGCGCTCCAGCCCACGACGTCCGGAGCGTAGTACTCCTTGATCGCGGCGGTGTCGCCGGTGGCGGAGGCGGTGATCGCCCGGCACAGGACTTCGGTAGCGGTAGCCATAGCTGGGTTCTTATCCCGATATTCACCAAGAGTGACCGTGCTGCGGCCAAAATCGATGCATGCCGGTCGCCGGGGTGTTTGTCCGTGCTGTCGGGATGAGGTATTCGCCCTGCCCGCCGAGCTTCCCGCTCGCCTGCCGGGGTCCGGTGCGACACTTCGGCGGTAAAGGCCGAATCTCGGTATTCCCTACCGGAGCACTTCCATGGTCTTTGTGGTGATTTAGGAGAGTATGTCGGGCGTCAAGGCGGCCAGTGAGGGGAGTGTCCGCCATGCCAGGTCGAGGGCGTCGGAGGCGGGCGGATAGGCCGGGTGGGGGATCGCCACGACGCGCATCCCGGCCGCGTGCGCCGAGCGGAGCCCGTTGCTGGAGTCCTCGACGGCAACGCAGCGCTCGGGCGCGACGCCGAGTTTGCGCGCCGCCTCCAGGTAACCGTCCGGTGCTGGCTTGCCCTTGGCGACCTCCTCGGTCGAGACGGTGGCGGTGAAGTGCGCGCCGAGGCCGGTCTCGGCGAGCACCGCGTCGATCAGCGCGCGGGGCGACGAACTCGCCAGCCCCAGCGGCACCCGCCCGGCGAGACGCGCGACGGCCGCGACGGCGCCTGGCATGAGCGGGACACCCCGGTGATACCGGGCCTTCATCTGCTGAATCACCCCGTCGGCGATCCGCTCCGGCGACAGGGAGACACCGAGCTCGTGCAGGTACTCGGCCCACTCGCCGGTGCTCATGCCCATGAGCCGCGCCTGCGTGTCGGACTGCCAGTGGCCGCCGTGCTCGGCCACGAACGCCCGCCGCACCTCCTCCCACACCGGCTCGGAATCGACCAGCACCCCATCAAGATCAAAAACACAAGCATCCATACACCCCACCCAACCACCCCACCCTCCGACAAGGCCCACCGCAGTGGCGCGCTTCGCGCGAGAGAAGTCCAGGCAGCACACGAGCCTCAAAGGCGTGGTCTTCCGCATGGCGCGCTTCGCGCGAAGGGCTCCAGGCAGCGCCCACCCGGGGGGAAGATCCCCCCGGACCCCCACTCCAAAGGCGAGGTCCTCGCGCTACGCGCTCGGGCTCCCCTTATTGGGGCTTTCGCCCCAAACCCCGAGCAGGGGCCCCGGCCCCTGCACCCCGAGCCTTGACCGATTCGGAAGCCAATAGCTCTGGCCTCGTCAACACCCAGGATCGCCGTTGCGCCGTCAGTTCACCGGAGCCGCATTGCCGATGGAGTTCCTGAAGATCTGACCTGTCTCTGGACTTTGAGCTGGTTAGTGATCTCGTCTCTGGTGGAAGCGCTCACATCGCGTCTCCACACATGATCAGGCTCCACAACTCGCCTGCCTGGCGGTTCGCGGCTTCGGGGCTGACATGGACGATGAGGCGACCGCCGGTTCGCTCGATGCGGCGGATCCAGTGTCGTCCGCCGATGGCGAGTTCCTCGTACTCCACCGGTCGGCAGCGGCAGCTCAACCGCACAACCCGGGGTGGCCGCCCGAACCGGAGTACCCACATGTTGCCCTCGAACTGCCATTCCACCCGATGGGGCCGTGCCGAGACCGGGGCCGGGCAGTACTCCTCACCGCATCGGCTCTCCCACGAAGGTTCTGGCTCGCTCAGTCGTTGAGCGGGCACCATCGGCAGGCCGGACATGAGGTCGTTTCGGGAGTGCGAAGGTGGGGCGTCACCGCCGATAGGTATCGCGGGGTCGTTCTCGGCCTGGTCGACGGGGGATTCGTTGGAGCTGGGCTGCTGTTCCGTGATCAGCCGACGCATGTCCATGTGAACCTCATTCGTGGGTGGGCAGCCCGCCGTACCTCGATGGCGGTGGGCCACCCTGTTGGTTCGGCCGTCCCTCGCCTCAAGAGGGCCGGGCCGATGTATCGGGAGTCAGGCAGGGTCAGTTGAACCGGCTGCCGAACGAGGGGGCGTTGAGGTCGCCTCGAAAGCAGCTGCTGCCCAGGCCGGGCACACCCCGCAGGAGAGGGCCGAGCGAGGGCAGGTCGGCGTGGTCGGGAGGGTGGCGGAACTCGAACCAGACCGCCTTTCCGCCGCGTTCGGGCAGCGGGAGGGTGCCCCACCTGCTGGTCATGGCCTGCACGATCGCCAGCCCACGCCCGCTCTCGGCGTCGTCGTCGGTCTCGACCGGGACGGGCATGGCGAGCGAGCGGTCGCTGACCCGCCCGGCGGCGAAGCCGGGGATCACCTGCAGCCGCAACTCGATCGGGGGCCGACCGTGACGCACCGCGTTGCTGACGAGCTCGGAGACCACGAGCACGACCGTGTCGATCAGCTCGTCGGGCCAGCTGTGCTCGGTGAGCACGTCGCGTACCGCGTGACGTGCCCTCCCGATGGCCTCAGCCTGCTGCGGCACCGCCAGCGTGAGAACGCTCGGCGCCTGCGCGGACGTGGTGGCCATTACCCGGAGACCCCGCGCAGCACGTGTGTGATGGCAGCTACGGCCTCGGCGATGTCGGTCGCGTCGATAACCCGGCCCTGCGGCCAGTGGTACCGACCGTCCCGGCTACCGATATCGACGTTGAGGCCGCCGTCATCGGGGTTGCACACACGCAGCGCTACATGCCGCGAGGTACCTACGATGTGGGCGGGCCAGCCGCGTTCGGCCAGCTCGGCGCGCAACTGCTCAAGGTGTTCCCGGGGCTCCACAGCCGTGTCGGTCTCCATGGAGGCCGACGATAGGAGCCTGAGGACTTCGGAATTTCACGGGCGTGAAATTCGCGAGAATCAGTGTGGAACTCCCATGCGGGCCGCCATTCCCCGCAGCTCACGGCCACCAGCGTGCACTTTGGACTGCTCAAGCATAACCGCTATGGATTCGTGAACTTTGGCGTCATTTCGCACTCTTTGTGGTGCCGCCTCTTCTGCTTGGCGAAGCCAGAGCAGCGCCTCTTTACGCGTTCGGCGATCCCGGGCGAGGCCCCGTCCGACGTCCGCGAGAAAGCAGGCCCGCCTCGCCGCGTGGCCGCGCAACCTCTCTTGACGGACCAGACGGGCCCTCTCCGCGACCCGGCTGCCCGCCTCGCCGAGTTCGACGCCGATGGCGACCCGCCAGACGGCGACGTTCGTCCGGCAGAACGCCTGCCAGTTGCCGTTCATGTCGTCGGGGACGTGAGCCGCGAGCCGGTCCGCTTCGTCTAGCCAGTGCCGAGCCCCGTCTCCGTCCAGGGTGGCGGCGGCCGCGAGGGCGGCGTTGAGCGCGAGCATGCCCAGCACCTGCCTGTCGGCGGCCGAGCGCACATGCGGCTGGACACGGTCGGCCGCGCGACCGGCGAGGAGCTTCACCCGATGCCAGTTGCTGGCGTTGGGACGAATGAGCGAGAAGGCCGCTTTGCCCCGAGTGACCGGATCGCCCAGCAGCACGGCGGCGTCGTCGGCGCGGCTGGCCGCGACATGCCCGAGATCCGGCTGCCCGAGACTGCGCGCCATACCTGCGGCGCACATGTACGCCTCGACCAGCGTCCGTAGGGCCAGGTGCTGTTCGGCCTCGTCTGCTGGGTCGCTGAGGTGGTAGTGGAGTTCGTCGATGAGGTCGGGCAGGTACTTGCCGACGAACAGGAAGTCGTACTGCCGTCGGTGTCTCTCGATCGGTCCGGCCATCAGGTCGACCAAGGCGTGGATCGGCCGAGCTCTGTCGACCACAGGATCGTGGTGGAGCCCGTTCGTCTCCAGCGAGGTTCTGAGCGCGGGAACGAGGGCATGCGGTGCTACCTGAGCATGATCGGTACCGAGATGCGGGCGCCCGACCAAATCCGTTTCCGATACGCGGAGCGCTGCCGCAAGTGCCGCGATGAAACTGCGCCGGTCCAGCGCGCGCAGGCCGCGCTCGGCCATGGACAGGTAGCTGGTGGACATGCCCGACTGCCCGGCCAGTTCGGCCAGGGTCATCCCGCGCCAGCGTCGCAGCGTCCGAAGGCGGAGCCCGATAGTGACTTCGTCGCTCATAACCCTGAGCCCTCCGTGTGGGTCGCGACTTCAGGCTACGGTGCAGGGCTTTTCGCTGTCATCGGTACTGTCACAACGCCTCGTTGACTTCCCACCCAGGTCGTCAAGCGTGCGGCGTCATGGTGGGACGGTGGCGGGGTGAGGAGCGCTCGGAGAGGCCCGTTGCCTGAGACGGCGGGAGGGGGTGGGGGCGGCTGGGCCGTAATAGGGAGGGGTGGTTTGAGGGAAAGATCAGCGGCCGAGATGCAGGGCCTCCTTCAGGAAGACCCGGTACACGCTCGGGACGCCCTCGCGCGTCAGCACCTCCACCACCGACCGCGCGTACAAGCCCTCCACCGCTGCCCGCACCAGCGCGTCCGCCAGGTCCCTGCGCGCGGTGAAGCGGCCCCTCAGCTGCGGCGGACCCACTGTGTAATCCGTCACCCGAGGCCCGTCGAACAGCCCCGACGGGCGCAGCACCGTCCACTCCAGGTCCGTCCCCGCGACGATCGACTCCGCCAGTCCCGCGTCCTCGTACAACGGCCGCCCCATCCGGATCAGCGTCGGTATGACCACCTTCCGGTAGAAGAACGTCTCGCCCGGCGGCGGGCGCATCGGCACGCCCGTTGACGTGACGCACACCAGTCGCCGGATGCCGTGCGCCCGCATCGCCTCGATCGCGTTCACGGCGAAGCGCGACATCGTCGTGGCCGCCGGAGACCCGTACGGCACTCCCAAGGTCGAGGCCACCGCGTCGTGCCCGGCGATCACGTCGCGGACCTCGGCCGGGTCCAGCGCGTCGGCCCGCGCCACCGTGAGGTTCGGCCCGCCGACCGGGAACGTGTCCGGGTTGCGCGTCACCGCCGTGACCGAGTGGCCCTCGTCGAGCGCCTGCCGGGTGGCGAGCCTGCCGGTCGGGCCGTTCGCCCCGAAGATCACAAGCTTCATGAGCTCTCCCTGCTATGATTTGACGCACAATATATTCATTATAAGCACCGTAAAGGGAACTCTATGCAGCAGCGGCGCTACGAGTCGATCCGCCGCACCGCGCAGGCGATCGAGACCCGGGCCCAGATCGCCGAGGCCGCGCGCGACCTCTTTCTGTCCCGTGGCTGGGCCGATACCACCGTCCGCGACGTGGCCAAGCAGGCGGGCGTCTCTGCGCCCACCGTGTATGCGACGTACCGCAACAAAGCGGGCCTGGCCCGCGCCCTCGCCGACAGCGCCGACCTGACCGGCGACGTCCCCCAACTGCTCGCCCGGCTCGAAGACCCCGCTGCCGATCCGCAGTCCCAGCTCGCCGCCATGGCCGCCTTTGACCGGCGGCTGTACGAACGCGCGGGCGACATCATCCTGCTCGTCCGCGAGGCCGGACGCACCGAACCCGAACTCGCCGACGTCTACCGCGACGGCCGGCGCCGCGCCGACGAAACCCGCGTCCAGGTATTCTCCTCGTGGCCCGACGGCGTCCTGCGCTCCGGCCTCGACGTCCCGGCCGCCGTGGACGTCTACGCGGCCATCTGCACCATCGACGTCTACACCGTCCTCACGATCGAACGCTCATGGACGCCGGACCGCGTCGAACGCTGGTGGTCCGGCGCCCTCGCCCGCGAACTGCTCACCCCGTAAAGGACCGCCGTGATCGCCGAACTCGAGTGCGTCGTCCTCGACTGCCCGGACCCGCACGCCCTCGCCGCCTTCTACCGCGACGTTCTCGGCGGTACGGTCGACCGGCCCGACCCCCGCTGGGAGACCGCCGACGACTGGGCGACCCTGCACACCCCGGACGGCCGGGTCCTCGGCTTCCAGCGGGTCACCGACCATCGCCCGCCCCAGTGGGGCGATCCCGGCCGCCCGCAGCAGTTCCACCTCGACCTCGGCGTCCCCGACCTCGACCACGCCCAGGAGCAGGTGCAGGCCCTGGGCGCGACCCTCCTCGACACCACGGAGGGCTGGCGGGTGTTAACCGACCCGGCCGGCCACCCGTTTTGCCTCGTCAAACGCTGACGATCAGCGCAGTTCGAACTCGAAGGATCGTGCGATGGCCGTGTTCGATTCACAGTCGCCACGTTTGTGACCAGGTCAAACTGGTACCCCACTCCCGCGGACGCACCCGTGGGCGATGCGGCCTTCCTGTGGCGCGCGTCCATTACAGACAGCTAGGCGTTCGCAATAAGCGGTACGAGAGGTGGGGCGGCCTAAAGTGAGGGTATGCCGGACGGCGAGGTGCTTGAGATACGGGAAGGGACCCGCCTCTCCTTCGTGCTGCCCAGGGTCGCTCCTGACCCGCATGAGTTCGAATCGGAGTTGACAGCCTGGTGTGGTTCTGGCACCGGCAAAACCAGTCTTGTGGCGCATCTGGTCGCCACCATCCTGAAAGCTTCGGCGTACTACCCACCGCGTGAGGCCGTCCTCTTCGCTTTGACGTCACACGACTCGGGCAAGACCTGGGCTCTCCCATCGACTTGGCGGACGTGTGACAGTTGCGTCGGCGGCCGGGACCTCGAAGCCTCTCTCGCTGACTTTCAGCGCTCCCGCCGATTCCTTCCTCTGCACCGTAACCCATTGCTGACCACCTGCCACGATCTCCTCTATGAGCGGGAGCCGCTTTCTCCTTTTGACCCTGTCCCTCAGGTGGACTGCCTTTTCGAGGACGGGCCGCCCCCGTTCTCCTCCTGCGCCGCACACCCTTGCGCACTGTCGCCCATCCTGCTCGTCCGGAAAGTCCACCCCGACCATCAGGAGATGCTTGTCCAGCTCCTGAACCGGGTCATCCGGATTATCCGTCTCGTCCGCAAGCTCATGGCTACGCACCTCAGACGTTTGTCCCATGTGCCAACGTTCGGTCTGCTGATGATGGCCGCCATGCTCCGATACGGTCATCGTCACGACTCTGACGACGACCTCCACTCTCCGCTTCGCCGATGCATGATCACGGCGGGAGGAGCGACGAGCATCTGACCCGATCGCGCTCCCCGCCTCCTGCGGAAGACTGGGAGTGAGTTCAGATGGAGATCCTGCTCCGCGTCCTGGCGGAGATGGCTCCGGCGGCCGGATGGATCGCCGCGTTCGTCGCGGCAGTGGTCGCCACCTTCGTGCTGTACGTGGGGGTTGCCATGGCCGCCACGCTGCTGACCCGGGACCAGAAGCGGGTCCAGATCCAGTACCGGGTCTTCTCAGACCTGCTGCGGCTGTTTCGCAGGGGCCGGCAGTGAGCGTGACGGCCACCGCCCGGCGCCGGGGGCGGCCGCCGTGCTGTCCGCCCGAGGTGGTGCTGCAGGTCATCACGTTGCGCGCGCAAGGGTTAAGCCTGGCGACGATCAGCAGAGTCCTCAACGAAGAAGGGGTGAGAACCCCAGCAGGAGGGCACGTCTGGCAGAAGTCCCACGTAGACCGGTTGCTGCACACCCTCTACGCGCGGGACCTGCTCGACGCCCTTAACGCAAGCGTGTAGCGCCCGTCCGGGCGGAGCGCGCACACCCGGTTGCCTGGCGGTGCCTCGAAGCGGAAGAAAGCTTGTCATGCCGGGTGGCCATGCCCCGGTTGCGTTTGAGCAAGCTGATGCCGTATTCCACAGCGTGACGCTGACGGTCAGCGCAGCTCGCGCTTGAGGACCTTCCCGGCGGCGTTCATCGGCAGGCTCTCGCGGAACTCGACCACGCGCGGGTACTTGTAGGCCGCCATGTTCTCCCGGCACCAGGCGACGAGTTCGTCCTCACCGACCGTCGCCCCGGGCGCCGGGATGACGTACGCCTTGACCTCCTCGCCGTGCGAGTCGTGCGGGACGCCGACCACCGCCACCAGTGAGACCGCCGGGTGCGTCATCAGCACCTCCTCCAGCTCGCGCGGGTAGATGTTGAAGCCACCCCGGATGATCATGTCCTTGGTACGGTCGACGATGGCGTAGTAGCCGTCCTCGTCGCAGGTCGCGAGGTCGCCGGTGCGGAACCAGCCGTCCCGCACGACCTCCTCGGTGGCCTCCGGCCGCCCGTGGTACCCCTTCATGACGTTGTGCCCGTGGACGGCGATCTCGCCCAGGCCCTCGACGGTGTTCCAGTCGTCGTCCACCAGTCGCATCCGCACCCCCCAGACGGGCACGCCGACCGTGCCGGGCTTGGCGGGCCGTCCGAGCTGGTTGAAACACACCACAGGGGACGTCTCCGACAGGCCGTACCCCTCCAGAATCGGGACGCCGAAGGCGCTCTCGAAGTCCTTCAGCACCTCGACCGGGCACGACGCGCCACCCGACACCGCCACCCGCAGCGTCGAGGGCGGCTCGCCGTCGGTCTTTCTCAGCAACGCCCAGAACATCGTCGGCACCCCGGCGAACATGGTCACCTTCTCCCTGCGCATCAGCTCCAGCGCCGCATCGGCCTCGAAGCGCGGCTGTAGCACGAGGGTCGCGCCGCGGCGCACGCTCATGTTCATGACGGCGGTCTGGCCGAAGGAGTGGAACAGCGGCAGTACGGCGAGTGCGACGTCGCCGTCAGGGGCGGTGGGGAACATCTCGTGGCAGACCATGGCGTTGGTCAGCAGGTTCAGGTGCGTCAGCTCGGCGCCTTTCGGCTGACCGGTGGTGCCGGAGGTGTACAGAATCGCGGCGATGTCATCGGGTTCGGTGGGCACCGTCGCGAACTCCCCGGACCTGCCCTCCAGCGCCGCCCAGAACTCCGACTCCGTGTCCATCGTCGCGGGCAGCACGAAGAAGTGCTCGCAACCCTCGGCGGCGTCGAACGCCGCCCGCCCGTGCGCGCCCATGGGCAGTTCGGGAGAACCCTCGAAACAGAAGAACGCCTTGGCGCCGCTGTCGTCCAGGTGGTAGGCGATCTCGCGCGGCCGCAGCAGCACGTTGAGCGGCACCACGGTCGCGCCCGCCTTGAGAACGCCGAAGTACACGAAGGGGAAATAGGGCAGGTTCGGGCACATCAGCGCCACCTTGTCGCCCCTGCCGATCCCTCGGGCGGCCAGGAGACCCGCCACCTGATTGGCGACGGCCTCGACCGTGGCGTACGACAGCCGCAGGTCACCGAGGACCAACGCGGTGCGGTCGGGGACACTGCGGGCGCTGTCTTCCAGAATGATCGACAGATTGAGCATCGCGACCCCTCCTCGGTGGCTACACCTCAAGAATGCGGGGCCGACGCGTCGGCGGCTTGGACGAACGTGCCGTCTCAGGGCAGCCAGTCGATGGCGGCGGCGTAGGTCGAGGGCGCGGCCCCGAAAGTGCGCTGGAAGACCCTGGTGAAATGCGGCCCGTCGGTGAACCCGGCGTGGTGGGCGGCCATCGTCAGCGACTCTCCCGCCGCCACCAGCCTGATCGCATGCTGGATACGCTGCCAGCGCACGTACGGCCGCAGCGGGATCCCCACCTGCGCGCTGAACAGGTGCGCGAGCCGACTCGGCGACAGATGCGCGGCAGCCGCCACCGCCTCCAGCCGCACCGGCCCGCCGACCAGAAGCGTCGGAATCACGGCCATCGCCACCTCCACCGCCGGGTGAACGGTAGCTGGCTCGCCCGTCCACGCCTCGACGCCCTTCAGCGCGATCGCGGCCTCGGCGGGGTCACCCGGAAACGCGAACGCCTCGGCCGGCACGCCCCAGCTCGCGGCCTCGGCCCCGGCACCGGAGCGGGCGAGCAGAAACCGGCCCGGCTCACTACGCGGTTCAATCTGCGCCAGCAGCGCCCCGCGCGCCCCCGCGACGATGGCGTGCCCGGTATCGGACGGTACGACCGCAGCCCTGGTGGTCACCCGCCCGCCATGGGCATCGGCCATGGTGAACGGCTCCGCGGAGACGATCAGGTGGATCGCGTGGTGCGCGTGCGGCCGGGTCGTGCCGATGGCGCCGCCGTACAGCAGAATGCCCGGACGAAGCAGACACCACCCTCGCCAGACCTGCGACATCCCACCTCCCGCCGTGGCTGTCCCCTCAAGGATGCGTCTTCCGCACGACGATGTCTTGTACAAACGTGTCGATTCCCAGCCCACCGACGACCGGCCACTGCTTCGCCCCTTCTGGACCGAGCTGGCTCGGCAAACGCACCGCCACTGCCCGTCAGATCGCCAAAGAGCGGGATGGGCGCAAGATGGGTGATGACGGTCTCAGTCGATATGCGGGTACGCGCCGTTCAGATAGTCGTTGAGCTGGCGCCACTGGGTCGGGTGGATATCAAGGCCCTGGAGGTCTTCGGGCGCCACCCATCGGACATCGCTGGCCTCGTCGTTGGCTTCCGGCTGGCCGCCGACCGGTCGGGCGATCAGCATCACTTCGTACTCTTGGCGAACCTCCCCGTCGGTGTAGGCGACGATGTGACCAGGATCGGAGTAGATCCCGAGCATGCTCACCGGTTCGACGGTGACCCCGGTTTCCTCTTGGGTCTCGCGTACGGCGCACTGTGAGGGCGTCTCACCAATCTCCATCTTGCCCATCGGCAACGCCCATTGGCCGGTGTCCCGCCTGCGCTGCAAAAGGATGCGGCCCGCGTCGTCGACGGTGACGGTTCCGCAGGCGGGAACCAGGGTGTTGGCCTTCGGCGCGTTCGGGTCGTTCCAGAACTCGACTCGTCCCATGGGTCGTCCTCAGATCTCGGCACCGGACCACGGCA
>NZ_BAAAHQ010000025.1:0-206826 GCF_039525605.1 Nonomuraea longicatena
GGCCGACGGCCGTGGCGGCGGCGACGCCGCCGACGAGCCGGTCGAGGACGGCCTCCGCCTGCTCGTCGGTGATGATCAGCGGCGGCAGCAGGCGCACGGTCGCGTCGTGGCGCCCGCCGAGCTCCACGATCAGCCCCCGGTCCAGGCACGCCGCCCGCACCCGCGACGCCAGCGCGGGCGCGGGGCGGCGGGCGCCGCAGGAGTCCGGCTCGCTCTCGGGGTCGACCAGCTCGACGCCGATCATGAGCCCGCGCCCGCGCACGTCGCCGATCACCGGCAGCTCGGCGCGCAGTTCCTCCAGCCTGGCGGTCATCCGCGCGCCGACCGCCGCCGCGCGCCCGGCCAGTTCCTCGCGTACGGCGTAGCGCAGCGTCGCCGTACCCGCCGCCATGGCGAGGGTGTTGCCGCGGAAGGTCCCGGTGTGCGCGCCCGGCTGCCAGCCGTCGAAGCGCTCGTGGTAGACGACCACGGCCAGGGGCAGGCTGCCGCCGATGGCCTTGGACAGCACCATCGCGTCCGGCATGATCCCGCTGTGGTCGATCGCCCAGAACGCCCCGGTACGGCCCACCCCGGTCTGCACCTCGTCCACGATCATCGGAATGCCGCGTTCGGTGGTGATCCGGCGCATCCTGCGCATCCACGCGTCCGGCGCGGGCACCGCGCCGCCCTCGCCCTGCACCGCCTCCACGATCATCGCGGCGGGCGGCACCACCCCGCCGGACGGGTCGTCGAGCAGCCGCTCGGTGTAGACGGCCGACAGCTCCGCGCCCCGCTGGCCGCCGACGCCGAACGGGCACCGGTAGGAGTACGGGTACGGCAGCCGCGTCACGTCGGCGGCGATGCCGGGCACCGGCTCCTTGACCGCGACGTTGCCGGTCGCGGCCAGCGCCGCCGCCGTCATACCGTGGTAGGCGCCGGTGAAGGCGAGCACGCCGTGCCTGCCGGTGGCGGTCTGCATGAGCTTCAGCGCGGCCTCGACCGCGTCGGTACCGGCCGGGCCGCAGAAGTGCACGCGGGCGCGGTCGGCGAAGGCGGGCGGCAGCGTCGCGAACAGCGCCTCGGTGAACTCGTCCTTCTCCGGCGTCGCGAGGTCGAGCACGTGCAGCGGGGCGCCGCTGTCGACGGTCCGCCGGATGGCCTCCATCACCACCGGGTGGTTGTGGCCGAGGGCGAGCGTGCCCGCGCCGGACAGGCAGTCGAGGTAGCGGCGGCCGTCGGCGCCCTCGACGGTCATGCCCTGCGCGCGTACCGGGACGACGGGGAACGAACGGGCGTAGGTCCGCGCCGAGGACTCCCGGTCGCGTTGCCGTCGCAGGACGGCGGCGGTGCGGGGGGCAGAGTCGAGGTCGGTCGCGTGCAGAGGCATTCAGGCTCCGGGTGTGGCAGAGACGGATGACGGGACGGCCCGGTAGGGCCGGTCGTGCTCGAAAGGTTCCGGTCGTGCTCAGAGGAGATGCCGCCGGGCGACGGGGTGGCCGAGGAAGGAGTGCATGGCGAACTCCCACCCGTAGGACCCCGCGTTGGGGAAGACGACCAGGTCTCCGGCGCGTACCCGGTCGACCCTGACGTCGCGCAGGAGGGTGTCCTCCGGCGTGCACAGCTCGCCCACCACGCTCACCTCGGCGTCCGCCACGCCCGGCCGGGGGCAGCCCGCAGGCCAGCGCTCGACGGGCAGGACGGCGACGTTGTGGACGATGTCCCACGACGTCGGAAGCTGGAAGTGGTTGATACCGCCGCGCAGGATCACGAAGTGCCGTCCGTAGGAGGTCTTCACGTCGGTGACCTCGGCCGCGTACCAGCCGCAGTCGGCGACCAGGTACCTGCCGGGCTCCAGCAGCACCCGTACGCCGGGCGGCGGCTCGGCCCGCGCGGCCAGTTCGCCGAAGCGGGCCACGTCGAAGGGCTTCTCGCCCTCGAACGCGACGCCGATGCCGCCGCCGACGTCGACGTGGCGCAGGTCGAGGCCGTGCGCCCGCGCGGTGCGCACACTCCAGTCGAGGCACCAGCGCAGGTAGGCGGCGTGGGCTTCGGCGTCCAGGTTGCCCGAGGCGGCGTGCACGTGGAAGCCGACCAGGTCGAGGCCGGGCAGCCGGGCGGCGGTGCGCAGCACCTCCGGCACGTCCGGCTCGGCCACGCCGAACTGGGAGGGGACCCCGCCCATGTGCAGGGCGCCGGTGACCGGGATCGCCGTCGGGTTGACCCGCAGCGCCACCCTGGCGGTGACGCCCTCGGCGGTGGCGATCCGGCTGATGCGGTGCAGCTCCAGCGGGCTCTCTGCGTTGATCGCCTCGACCTCGGCCCGGACCAGGGCGGTCAGGACGGGGACGGACTTGGCGGGTCCGGCGGCCACGATCCGGGCCCGCTCGCCGGTGCCGAGCGCGAGGCCGAGTTCGGACACCGAGGCCACCTCGAACCCGTCCACGTGCGGCGCCAGGGCCGCGACGACGCCGGGGAAGGAGTTGGCCTTGACGGCGTAGTAGACCGCCGCCCAGGGAGGCAGCGCCGCCATCAGCTCGCGGGCCCGCTCGGCGGCCACCTCCCCGTCGTACAGGTAGGCGGAGACCGGGGTCTCGTCCCGGGCGAGTTCGAGAAGACGCTCGCGGACGGGGTAGGGGAGGACGTCCACGGGGTAAGTGGAACGTGGCGCAGCGGAGGGCGGAAGCTGGATGGACATGTCTACTTTCCCTGACGCACAGTGAAAAGGGGCATGCCCCCATATTTCTAATTAGGCAAGGCTAACCTAATCTCCAGCTTCACTGGGCGCAAGACATCTCCCGCCGCCAAATTCGTGCA
Source organism: Nonomuraea longicatena (assembly GCF_039525605.1). Lineage (NCBI taxonomy): Bacteria > Bacillati > Actinomycetota > Actinomycetes > Streptosporangiales > Streptosporangiaceae > Nonomuraea > Nonomuraea longicatena. The sequence goes on from NZ_BAAAHQ010000025.1 coordinate 2,794, forward strand.
CACAGGGCGTCGGGTACCTGAAACCGGTTTTCCGGTGAGGTCTGGCGGGATCCACGGGTTTCGACCGGCCAGGTAGAGCCGGCGGGCAGTGCCTACCCCTCGATGCGGTGTGCCGCCAGATGTTCGAGGACGGCCTGGTTGGCCTCCCAGCCGTCGGGGAACTTCACCGGCGCGCCGAGCTGCACCGGCTCGGCCGACGGGTGCGCGTCCAGCAGTTCGGCGATGCCCGCCCGCGCCACCACCACGCACGCGTGCCGGTGCCTGGAGGCCAGCACGCACAGCCGCCCGGACTCCAGGTGGAAGGCCGTCGCGTCACGCCGCCCCGACAGCGGATGCAGCACGATCGTCACGTCGTACTCGCGCCCCTGCAACCGGTTGGCCGTGTCCACGGTGATCTCGGGCGGCAGCCCCGCGTTCCTGATCGCCGCGACCTGGTCGCGATGCGCCGCCCCGACCGCGATGCGCTCGGCCGTCACCGGCCGTTCGCCCTGCTCGGATCGCGCGAGCGCGCCGCGCTGCAGCAGCCGCGCCGCCAGCCGCGCGACCGCGTCCACGGCCTCGGCGTCGGTGCGGACGGTGTGCCGTTCGGGCAGCTCCAGCAGCGCCCACCCGCTGCGCGCCGCCTCCTCCAGCGCCCGGTCGGCCACCGTCCCGAGCCCCTGCGCCGTCAGCTCCAGCGACCGCTCGCCGGGACCGGTGCCCGAGGTGAACCCGGTGAACGGGTAGAACGCCCGCGACACCACCGGCGCGGCGGAGGCGGGCAGCCGCCACGACACCGGCAGCCGGTGCACCGGCAGGTCCGGATTGTGGCGCAGCAGCACCGACACCGCGCTCTGCAGCGGATCCCACGACAGGCCGGACCAGCGCTCGCCCTCGACCACCGAGAACGGGTCGAGCTGCCCGGGATCGCCCACGAACAGCGCCCGCTCGAACAGCGACGCGATGCGCAGCAGCTTGTCCGAGCGCATCTGGTACGCCTCGTCCACGATCGCCCACGGCCACGTGCGGCCCGAGACCCACGCCCACTTGTCGGAGGTCGCGATGACGATGTCGGGGTCGCCGAGATCCTGGATCCGGGTGCCGACGGTGACGCCGCGCAGGTCGAGCAGGCGGCGCGGCGCGACGTACCCGGCGGCCGACAGGCGGCCCACGGTCAGGCGCGGATGCCTGTCGTTGATCCGGACGACGAGGTCGTCCACCTGCTCGTTGGTCTGCGCCACGATCATCAGCGGCTCACCGGTCCGCGCCAGGTGCGCGGCCGCCCTGACGACGAGCGTGGACTTGCCCGCGCCCGGCGGCGAGTCGACCACGACGCCTCGGTGGTGCGGCAGGTCGGCCAGGACGTTCTGGATGACCTCCTCGGGACTCACTCCCACGCCTCCTTGGCGTCGTCGTCGTCGGGGACGTACTGCTGGGGCGGTCCGCCGTGGGTCCACGGGGTCGCCTCCGGCTCGGGCAACGCGGCCGCGCCCTGGAAGTCGTCGGTGAGCGTCGTGTAGCAGACCCGCTCGCCGGGCTCCGGCACCGAGCCGGGCGCCGGGGTCTTCCCCCTGCCCATCCCCTTGGTGATCTTGATGGTGACCAGCCCGCCGTGTGACTCGACCAGTTCGGCGCCCTGCTGCCTGCGCTGCGGGGTGCCCAGGGCGGCGCCGGGCTGGAGGCGTACGGGGTCGTCGGTCTTGACGACCACGAGCGGGCGCAGCTTGCGCGAGCGGCCCTCGCCTTCGACGTGCCCGGGATCGGTCTCCACCACCTCGCCCGCGAACGCCTCGCCCGACAGCCGGTAGTCGGCCATCACGAGCGGGTCGTCATAGGCGCGCTGCACGTCGTAGCTGGCCTGGGCACGCTCCAGCCGCGACAGCCGGGACGCGGCCGCGACCGCGCCGTCCCGCCTGGCCTGCGGCGGCCCGCCCTCGGCGAGCTGCGCGGCGAAACCGCTGAACGACCCCCGGTCGAACTCCCACCGCTGGGCCACGCCGGCCCCCGGCGCGAGCGCACGCAACCGGTCGAGCGCCTCCCACATCAGCCGCCACGTCGGCTCCAGCTGGGTGCGCAGCACCTCGGCCACCCGCTCCGCCGAACCCGACTCGATCGCCGGGCCGAGCACCTCGGAGTCGAACCCCGGGTCGGTCGCGGGCCCGGAGGGCGGCCACACCAGCGGGTCCTCCGCCGCGTCCGACGGCTCGCCCCGCACCCAGCCCATCAGCGCGGCCAGATTCGCGTCCTCCAGCGCGCTCTGCCCGCTGGCCCAGTGCCGGGCCAGCTCCTCCGTCGCCGCCAGCGCCAGCGACGAGCCCGGATGGGCGGCCCGCTCGGCGAAGTACGTCAGCCAGCGGCCCAGCGCCGGGACCGACGCGGGCACCGGGTAGGGCCCGTCGGCGCGGCGGAAACGCGTCGAGCGGCCCATGAGCGCGGTGAACGCGATCCCGCCCCGGTTGGGCAGCAGCAGTTGCGGCGCGTCCAGCGCCCGCTCGTACGGATCGGCGTTCTTGCGCTCGACCGGCTCGCTGTCCTCCAGGAACCCCTCCGCGTACGGCAGCAGCACCTCCGCCAGCTCGGCGGCGAACGCGAAACGCAGGTCGCGGTTGCGCGGCTGCGTCACCACCAGCAGCCGGGGCGCGTGCCTGTCGGTGCCCAGCATCACCGCCAGCGGGGCGGCGGCCTCACCGGCCAGCTTCAGCGGGACGAACACCATCGGCCGCTCGGACAGGTGGCAGTGCCGTACGGTCGCGATCGGCTGCGCCCGGCCCTCGCGCAGCGCGCGCAGCTTGGCCAGCGAGGCGATCAGGCTCATGCGAGGCAGTCCTGGCGCAGCAGCTCGGCCGTACGGAGCACGCGGGCGATCTCCTCCTGCCCGTCGGCGGGCGACCGGGTGCCGTCGGCCAGGCCCAGCGCCTCCTCGACGCCCGCGACGCCGCCGAGGGCGTCGCGCACCTCCCGGCCCAGCAGGTCGGAGGCGCCCTCCTGGCGGGCCTCGTCGCGGCAGAAGAAGCACAGGTCACAGGTGGACAGGCAGTCGGGCGCGTACCTGGCCTCGACCCGGCGCAGCGCGTCCGCGAGGTCGGCCGCCGGACGGCCGGGCAGCCCGTCCTCGCCCGGCATCAGGTCGAAGGTCAGCTCCTCCGGCAGCCCGCCGAGCAGCCGGTCGAGCGAGGTCATCCGGGCGAGCTGGCGGCGCAGCACCGCCAGCTGCCTGCGCACGTCCACCAGGGTGGCGACCGGGCGGTTGGCGAAGTTCTCCGGGCACACCAGCACGACCTCGTCGGCCACCACGCCCGGGTCGTGGCCGAGGCCCGCCAGCATCAGGCGCAGCGCGTGCACGTACACCGCCGCCTGCCGGGCCGCCGCCGCCACCGCCGCCGGGTCGGCCTGCCCGTCGACCACCGCGAACGACTTGATCTCCACGATGTGGAAGCGCCCGCCGAGCTGGAAGGTCACCACGTCCGGTTCCAGGTAGGCGGTGTGCCCGGCGATCTCCAGCGTGAGCAGCGGGTGGTCGTACAGGGTGCCCGCGTCCTGCTCGCCGCGCGCCGCGCGGTCGAGCAGCGCCCTGGTGTGCGTGTGGCGCAGGTGCGCGCCGACGTTCTCGACGTCGTGGTAGGCGACCTCGGCCACCGGCAGCTCCAGCAGCTCGCGGAGCATCCGCAGCAGTTCGGCGCAGCCGTCGGCCTTCACCAGCGACTCGAACTGGTTGCCCCGGGTGATCGCGAACGGCGACTGCCCGAACGGCGCGGGGAAACCCAGGTGCCGCGCGGCCGCGTCCTTGTCCACCCCGGCGCCGTCCATCAGGGCACGCCGCGCGCACCCGGGGTTGGCGGCCAGCGCCGCGATCGCCCTGGCGTCGTGCGGCTTCGGCGGTGTGGTGCCGCGCAGCGCGTCGATGCGTCTCACGCCGTGATCCCCTTCTTACCGACCGTGCTCAGGTTAGTGGCGCCGAACAGCCGTGCCGGGTCATCCAACTGCTCCCTGGCGCGTCGCGCCAGCTCGGCGCGGTGCAGCGTGTCGCGTTCGGCGTGGACGGCGAGTTCGGCGGCGGCCAGTTCCGCCACCCGGGCCGGATCGACGTCCCTGCCGAGTTCGACGAGTTCGCCGCCCGGGATGTTGCGTCCCATCCGCGCCAGCAGACGCAGCGCCTCCTGGGACGGCTCGGCGGCGCCCGCCACCCGCGCCGCGACCGCGCGGGCGCAGGTGAGGAAGTCCACCCGGGGGCTGAGCGGGCCGACCATCCGCCGCTCCAGCGGCCACCCGCTCTGCGCGAGCAGGCCACGGGCGGGGGAGAGGCGGTCGGTCAGCGCCGCGCACAGGTAGTAGGGGCGGCCGTACGGCGCCGCGCGGAACGAGCGTTCCTCGTCCCTGCGGATGCTGGTCAGCTGCGCGCTGCGCAGGCCGCCCGCGAAGAACGCCTCGCTGACGGCCACGACCAGGCGTGGCTGGGCGGGGGCGCCGAGCACGTCGAGCGCCTGGTGCACCCGTTCGCGTACGGTCACCACCCCGGCGGCCCGCCGCCTCGGCCGGTCCTCGGAGGGGGCGGTGACCAGGCTGTCCCAGGCGTGCTCGGCGGCCCGCAGATCGGCCCGCAGACTGCGGGCGGCGGCCCCGTCCCTGGCGCGTACGGCTCGGCGGACCCCGGCACGGAGCTCGGCGATGCGGCTCTCAAGCGCGTCCAGCCGATCACTCATGGCGCAGAGAGTAGCAGGAGTTCCAGTATTTCCCAGTAAATACGTTCAAACCCATCAGTGCCGTGGGTGTCAGATCTCGGGAGCGCCCCGCCCGTGGGCATCGGATTCCGAAGGCCGCGCCCTTCGGCGAGTTCTGAAGGCCACGCCCCTCAGCGAGGCGGCCGATGGGGCACCGGCCCGCCGTCCGTCCCGTGCGCGGCCGCAGCGGGTGCGGGTGCGGCGAGCGGGGCCGTGCGCATGCCATGACAAGGGAGTTACGGTCTGTCATATCAAGTGTGAAACATTGCTCTATATGTCCTTCACGGCGGTTGCGCGGAGGATTACTTTCGGAGGCACCTGACCGCCGGGAGGCGCGGATGTCCCCGATCACCCTCTCTCACTCCGCACGTGAGGCGCTGCGCGCCGACGAGGTCGTGTACTTCGACTGGCACGTCACCGGCCTGTGCTGCGCCGACGCGGGGGAGTTCTCCGTGCGGCCGCTGCGCCGGGCCCGCCTGCCCAGGCGAGCCCGCCCGCTCGGCGATCTGGTCTACGCCCATCCCACCGCCTGGGTGCACCTCGCCGAGCTCCCGGTCACGGTCGACTGCCGTCCGCTGGGCCGCTGGCGGCGCTTCAGGAGCGACCTGCCGCCGGATGCCGGACTGCGCCACTGCCTGGGCCTACCTCTGGGAGGAAACCGGTGAAGCTGCGTTCCATCGTCATCTGGACGCTGGTCGCCCTGGTCGGCGCCGCCGGCTGGGCGGTGCTCGCCCTGTCCAGAGGCGAGAACGTCAACGCCGTCTGGCTGCTTGCAGCAGCGCTCGGCTCGTACGCCATCGCCTACCGCTTCTACGCCCGCTTCATCGTCCGCAAGGTGCTGCGCGCCGACGACCGCCGGGCCACGCCCGCCGAGCGGCTCGACAACGGACTCGACTACCAGCCCACCGACCGGCGCATCCTGTTCGGTCACCACTTCGCCGCCATCGCGGGTGCCGGGCCGCTCGTCGGGCCGGTGCTCGCCGCCCAGATGGGCTACCTGCCGGGCACGATCTGGATCGTCGCCGGCGTCATCTTCGCCGGCGCCGTCCAGGACATGGTGATCCTGTTCTTCTCCATGCGGCGCAACGGCCGGAGCCTCGGGCAGATGGCCCGCGACGAGATCGGCCCGGTCGGCGGCATCGCCGCGCTGCTCGCCGTGTTCGTCATCATGATCATCCTGCTGGCGGTGCTGGCGCTGGTCGTCGTCGGCGCGCTCGCGAAGTCCCCCTGGGGCGTCTTCTCGATCGCGATGACCATCCCGATCGCCCTGTTCATGGGCTTCTACCTGCGGACACTACGGCCAGGCCGGGTCGTCGAGACCACCGTCATCGGGGTCGGCCTGCTGCTCCTCGCGATCGTCGCGGGCGGCTGGGTGCAGGAGTCGAGCTGGGCGAGCGTCTTCACGCTCACCCCGTCGGCGCTGGCGCTGTGCCTGATCGGCTACGGCTTCGTCGCCGCCGTGCTGCCGGTGTGGATGCTGCTGGCCCCCCGCGACTACCTGTCCACCTTCATGAAGATCGGCACCATCGGGCTGATGGCGATCGGCGTCATCGTGACGATGCCGGTCATGCAGAACCAGGCGTTCACCGACTTCGCCTTCAACGGCAAGGGGCCGGTCTTCGCCGGGTCGCTGTTCCCGTTCGTCTTCATCATCATCGCCTGCGGCGCGCTGTCCGGCTTCCACGCGCTGATCTCCTCGGGCACCACGCCCAAGATGATCCAGAAGGAGTCGCAGGTACGGCTGGTCGGCTACGGCTCCATGCTCATGGAGTCGTTCGTCGCCGTCATGGCGATCATCGCCGCCTCGATCCTCAGCCCCGGCCTGTACTTCGCGATGAACTCGCCCGCGGGAGTGGTCGGCGCCACCGTCCAGACGGCCTCGGAGGCGGTCACCAACCTGGGCTTCGTCATCACCCCCGAGCAACTGCAGTCGGCGGCGGCGGCCGTACAGGAGAACACGCTGATCGCCCGCACCGGCGGCGCGCCCACGCTCGCGGTCGGCATCTCGGAGATCTTCTCCGGCTTTCTCGGCGGCGACGCGCTCAAGGCGTTCTGGTACCACTTCGCGATCATGTTCGAGGCGCTGTTCATCCTCACCACCGTCGACGCGGGCACCCGCGTGGGCCGCTTCATGCTGCAGGACACGCTCGGCAACCTCTGGAAGCCGATCGGCCGGGTGAGCTGGTGGCCCGGCGTGCTGCTGTCCAGCGGCGTGGTCGTCGCCGCCTGGGGCTACTTCCTCTACCAGGGCGTCAACGACCCGCTCGGCGGCATCAACCAGCTCTTCCCGCTGTTCGGCATCGCCAACCAGTTGCTCGCGGCCGTCGCGCTCACGGTGGCGACCACGCTGCTGATCAAGAGCGGGCGACTGAAATGGGCCTGGGTGACCGGGATCCCGCTGGCCTGGGACGTGGCCGTCACCCTCACCGCCAGCTACCAGAAGGTCTTCTCCAGCGACCCGGTGCTCGGCTTCTTCGCCCAGCGCGACCGCTTCCAGAGCGCACTGGACGAGGGCAGGCTGCTGGCCCCGGCCAAGACCGTCGGCGAGATGCGGCAGATCGTGGTCAACTCGACCGTGACCGGCGTGCTGGCCGCGCTGTTCGCCCTGCTGGTCATCATCGTGATCGTGGACGCGCTCCGGGTGTGGATCTCGGCCATCCGCACCTCGGAACCGCTGCCCGACACCGAGGCGCCGTTCGTGGAGTCCAAGCTCGTGGCCCCGTCCGGGCTGGTCGCGACCAGGGCGGAGCGCGAGCAGATGGCCGCCGCGCGTTCGTCGGCCGAAACATGACATAGGTTGTCGGGATTCGCTGCGACGGTGGATCCATGATCGCTTTGGTGGCGGGAGCCACGCGCGGAACAGGCAGAGGTATCGCCGTCCAACTCGGCGCGGCGGGCGCGACCGTGTACTGCACCGGCAGGAGCACACGCGCCGGCCGCTCCGAGATGGACCGGCCCGAGACCATCGAGGAGACCGCCGAACTGGTGACGGCGGCAGGGGGAAAGGGCGTTCCCGTCCAGGTCGACCACCTGGAGCCGGAACAGGTGAAGGCGCTCGTCGAACGGATCGACAGGGAGCAGGGGCGGCTCGACGTCCTGGTCAACGACGTGTGGGGCGGCGACCACCTCTTCGAGTGGGACGTGCCCGTCTGGAAGCACGACCTCGCCAACGGGCTGCGGCTGCTACGGCTGGCGATCGACACCCACATCGTCACCAGCCACCACGCGCTGCCGCTGCTGGTGCGCAACCCCGGCGGGCTCGTGGTGGAGGTGACCGACGGCACCACGGAGTACAACGACGACCACTACCGGCTCTCGCTCTTCTACGATCAGGCCAAGACCGCCGTCAACCGGCTGGCCTACGCGCTCTCGCACGAACTGCGCGACTTCGGCTGCGCGGCCGTGGCGCTCACCCCCGGCTTCCTCCGCTCGGAGGCGATGCTGGAGCACTTCGGCGTCACCGAGGAGACCTGGCGCGAGCACATCCCGAAGGACCCCCACTGGGCCGTGTCCGAGACCCCCGCCTACGCAGGGCGGGCCGTCGTCGCACTGGCGCGCGACCCCGACCGGATGCGCTGGAGCGGGCGGTCGCTGGACAGCGGACGGCTGGCGCGCGAGTACGGCTTCACCGACGTCGACGGCAGCCGCCCGGACGTGTGGCGGTACATCGCGGAGGTGAGCGAGGGCGGTAGGCAGGCGGACCCCGGGGAGTACCGCTGACCTCGGCGGGCCGCCCGTCAGCCGTACACGCGGTGCATGCGGCGGGCGGCCTCGCGTACCAGTTCGCGTAGTTCGGGCGGGTCCAGCACCTCGGCCTCCGGCCCGAAGCGCAGCATCTGCGCGAAGGCCACCTCGACCGACTCCACGGCCAGTACGGCGGTGCCGTCCGGCCGCAGCGAGGCGAGCGCGTCGTCGAGCGCGGCCGGGTCGGCGATGTGGCGCAGCATCCGCTGCCCCGCGGAGGTCAGCCGCAGTGTCACCGTCGTCCGCAGCAGCGAGCGGGCGAAGCGGGCCGACTGCTCCCGCCAGTACGCCGCCAGGTCGAAGCCTGGGTCGCGCTCGAAGCGCTCACCCCGCGCCTCGGCCGCCGCCACCCGGTCGACGCGGAAGGTCAGGAACGCCTCCGTACGGGCGACGAGATACCAGACGCCCGCCTTGAGGACGAGCCCGTACGGGTCGAGGACCCGCTCGCGCCCCTTGTACGTCATGGCCGCCCGCAGATCGTTCCACACGGCCCGGGCCAGCGGCGCCAGCGCGGGCGGCGGCGGCACCTCGCCCGCGAACCAGCCGGGCGCGTCGAGGTGGAAGCGCTGCGCCGCCGAGGCGGGCGCGTCACGCAGGCCGGGCGCCAGCGCGGCCGCGGCCTTCAGCCGCGCGCTCGCGGCCACCCCTTGCAGCCCCATCTCCCGCAGCGCGCCGGGCACTCCTGACAGGAACAGCGCCTCGGCCTCGGCCCGGTCGAGGCCGGTCAGCCGGGTACGGTAGCCCGGAAGCAGGCGGTAGCCGCCGTGCCTGCCCCGGTCGGCGTACACCGGCACCCCTGCCTCGGCCAGCGCGAGCACGTCGCGGTGGACGGTGCGCTCGGACACCTCCAGTTCGGCGGCGAGTTCGGCCGCGGTCATGCCGCCGCGCGCCTGCAGCAGCAGGAGCAGGGACATCAACCGGGCGGCGCGCACCCTTCCGACTCTAGGCCCGCTGCAGCGGCTCGCGAACCAGGGCGGGGCGTCCTCTTCCACCAGCCGTGGCATCCGCTCCGGCACCGCCTCGGCGGGATCGGCGACGGAGGCTCATCGGCGATGGCCGCACCCACAGCTCTCGCCGAGAATTCGCAAGTGCTCACCTTCTGCCGATATTTCAGGACACTGTGGGCAGGTGTACGGCCGACGGGTACTCAGGGGAGTGGAAGACCTCGACGTCGGCGGGCACCAGCGGGCCGTTGCCCGTGAGCGGCAGCGCCGTACCGGGGTTGCGGGCGATCGTCGGGTACGCGCCCGCCGCCACGTGCACCCGGATCCGGTGCCCGCGCCGGAACCGGTGCGCCACCGGCCACAGCTCCACCTCCACCCGCCGCACCCCGCCGGAGGCGTCGGACACCCGCCGCACCCCCTCGCAGACGTTCAGCGAACGACCCGCCGGATCCACGTCGCACACCCGCACCACCACGTCCGTGTACGGCGTGCTGGAACGCACGAACACCGTCGCCGAGACCGGCCCGATCACCTCCGTGTGCGCCCGCATCGGCCGCGAGGTGTACACCAGCACGTCCCGGCGCGCCTCCAGCCGCCGCTGGTCGCGCGGCCGCGAGTCGGCCAGCAGCACCGGCCCGCCCAGCACCGGCGTCGGATGGGCCGGGTGGTAGCGGAACCCGTCGGGCTCGGACGGCGGCGGCGCCCCCTCGCCCAGGTTGTAGCCGGGCTGCAGGAACCACGTCCGCGTCCGCGCCCCCGGCACCGGCCAGTCCGGGTACCCGCGCCACTCGCCCGCCCCCGTCACGTACAGCCGCACCGGGTCGGCGCGCAGCCCCGAGCGCTCGCCCAGCAGATGGGCCCGGAACCACGCGGTCGCCTCCGCCATCGCCACCGGCCCGTGCCGCACGTCCAGGTGGAACCAGGGCCCGACCGTGAGGTACGGCCGCCGCCCCGCCCGCCGCATCGTCAGGTAGTCCTGCAACTGCCACGGCAGGAACACGTCGTACCAGCCGCCCAGCATCGTCACCTCCGCGCCCACGTCGGCCACGTCGGCGGAGAAGTCGCGCCGCGACCAGTACGGCGCCGCCGGGTCGGCGTGGTGGGAGAGCAGATCCTGGTAGAAGCCGAGCGCATGCCCGGAGGAGACCCGGTCCAGTTCCTTCGGCGCGCGCCCGGACAGCACCGCCCTGCGGGTCTGCCGCTGCGCGGTCAGCAGCGCCGGGCCCTTGAACGGCCGTGACAGCGCGTCGGTCAGCGTCGTCCAGCTCAGCGTCGACTCCAGCGCGAACGCCCCGCCCACGTAGGCCGCGTCCCGGAACTGCGAGGCGGTGATCTGCGTCGCCATCGCCACCAGCTCCGGCCCCGCGTACGGCGCGACCGCCCACTGCGTGAAACCCAGGTAGGAGGGCCCGAACATGGCGAAGCGCCCCGGATACCACGGTTGGCGGCGCATCCACGCGATCGTGGCCAGGCCGTCGTCGTGCTCGTCGCCGAGCGGGTCGAGCCGCCCGCCCGAGCCGAACCCGCCCCGGCAGCTCTGGATCAGCACCTGGAAGCCCCGGCGGGCGAAGCCTCTGCCGTACATCCAGCCGAACGGCCCGCGCCGCCCGTAGGGCGAGCGCATGAGGATCACCGGCGCTCCCGACCCCTGCGCAGGGCTGTAGAGGTCGGCCAGTAGATCGACGCCGCCCGGCATCGGAACGACCAGGTCCCGTTGGATTCGCACCCGCATAACTCCAACGGTTAACAGATCATGACCTTCGTCGACAAGTCGAGTGATATTACGGTCGCGTAGGGACACCGGGAGTTGGCAAACTATCCGGTCATGGGACGAATCTCTTCATACGTCGCCCTGGGGGACAGCTTCACCGAAGGGCTGGAAGACCCGGCCGACCACGGCTTCAGAGGCTGGGCCGACCGGCTGGCCGAGCACATCGAGGCCGGGCAGCCCGGCTTGCGCTACGCCAACCTCGCCGTACGCGGCCGGCTCATGGACGAGGTCCTGGCCGAACAGGTGCCGCAGGCCGTCGCCATGCGGCCCGACCTGGTCTCCCTCTGCGCCGGCGGCAACGACATCCTGCGGCCGGGCAGCGGCCCCGCCCAGGTCGCCCGCAGCCTCGAACAGGGCGTCAGACGGCTGCGCGAGGCGGGCGCCCAGGTGATGCTCTTCACCGGCTTCGACCTCAGGCAGGTCCCCGTCATGCGCATGGCGCACCACAAGATCGAGATCTACAACCTGCACATCCACGACATCGCCCGCCGCCACGACGCCCACCTCGTGGACCTGTGGCCCATGCGGGTGCTGCGCGACCTGCGCGCCTGGAACCCCGACCGGCTGCACCTCAACTCCGACGGCCACCGCCGCGTCGCCCTCGCCGCGGCCGAGACCCTCGGCCTGCCCGTCGCCGAGGACTGGCGGCAGCCGTACCCGGACCGCCGCCCGCCCATGTGGACCGACGCCCGCTACGAGGACCTGCGCTGGGCCAAGAACCACCTGTACCCGTGGATCAGCAGGCGGCTGCACGGCCGCTCCTCCGGCGACGGTGTCAGCCCCAAACGACCGGGGCTGACACCGCTGCGCTGAAGGGCCTACTTGTCCGGCCGCTCGGAGATCCGGATCGCGTTCACGATCGTGTCACCCGTGCGCTTGGCCAGACGCACGTTCAGCTGACCGTCGGTCACCTTGACGGTGTACTGCTTGTCCACCGCCGTGAACGTGCCCGCCTCCAGGGCCAGGTCGAGCGCCGGTACGGCCAGCTGGCCCTCGATGATCACATCGAAGACCCGCCGCCCGAACCCGGTCGAGCGCGTGTCGGCGAAGCCCAGCTCCACCGTGTACGTGCCGTTCGGCACCGCGTCGAAGCGGTACTCCAGCGCGTCCTCCCTGGCCGAGCGGTACAACGACTGCTCTGCCGTGCCCGCGATCGTCCTGGTGGTCGCGTGCGTGCGGTTGCGGTTGGCGATCCAGCCGTGGCCGCCCGCCCGGTACTTCTGGTCGGCCGCCCATGCGTCGCCCTGCGTGTCCACCGACGACTTCGAGCCGCCCGCGTCCAGCGCCACCTGGTGCTTGGGCACCGCCACCGTCACCGCGATCTCCAGCACCGGCTGCCGGCCGCTGTTGGAGCGCACGGTCAGCTTGCCCGTGCGGGCCGTGCCCGCCTGCACGCCCTGGCTGTTCGCCGTGATCTTCACGCTCACCCGCTGACCCCGCGCGAGGTCGCCCGCCGCCGGCGTCGCGGTGATCCAGTCGGCGTCGCCGGTCAGCGTGTACGCCGCGGCGGAACCCAGGTTCGTCAGCTCGACCGTCCGCGAGCGCGTCGCGCCCGTCGGCAGCACGATCGCGACCTCGCCGGTCGAGGCGCTCACCGCGCCGGTGATCAGTGAGGTGCTCGCCGAGGTCAGCGCGCCCGGCGTGAGCGTCACCTGCTGCGTGAAGGTGCCGTAGTGCTCCTTCGAGACCTCCATCGCGTAGTCGCCCGCCAGCACCTGGCCGTAGAAGGTGCCGTCGGCCGTCGTCGTGAACACCGCCGCGTCGCCGATCTTCACGGTGGCGCCCGCGATCGGGCGGTTGTCGTTGGCGTCGGAGACCGTACCGGTGACCAGGCCGTGCCGCGTCGCCGCGAACGTCAGCGACTGGCCCTCGGCCAGCGCGGGCTCGTCGTTCGAGTACTGCAGCGCGTCGTCGCCGCGCGCGTTCTCCACGCCGACCGTCGCACTCGTGCCCTGGTCGCGGGCGCTGTCGACGTCGCGGTAGCGGTAGGACACCGAGCCGTCCTCGCCCAGCACCATCGCGAACGAGATCCGCTGGCCGGCCTCGGAGTAGAACGTCACGTTCCGCCACTCGATCACGAACGACCGGCGCGGCGCCGTGCCCGTCGTCGCCGTGTACACGCCCGCCTCCTCGTCCACCAGCAGGTCGTCCCAGTAGGCGAAGGCCGCGTTGTTCGGCGCCGCGCTGTTCGGCAGCCTGCCGTTGGTCGCCGCCGTCACCCGGTCCGCCGCGAACGAGACGTACCCGTTCGTGGTCACCCACGCCCGTGCCTGCGGCGTGCCGTAGAACGGGAACGCGAACGGCAACTGCACCTGCTCCGCCTCGTCGTCGCCGGTCAGCGCCAGCCGCGTGGTGCCGCTCGCGTACGGCAGCGTCCCGCTGGAGCAGCTGTAACCGAAGCTGTCCGTGCGCAGCGGCAGGTCCACGTCCTTGACCTGGTCGCCGCTCACCGTCAGGCTCAGCGACGCCGCCGACGCGCATCGCGAGCGCGGCGTCACCTCCAGCGTGTACTGACCGTTCGGCAGCGTCATCGAGTACCGCCCGTCGGCGCCCGTCACGGCCCGCACCGGGGTGCCCGACGCGGTGATCGCCGCGCCCGCCTCCGGCGTGCCCGCCGTCGTCACCGTGCCGGTCACCGTCCCCATGGGCTGCCGGGTCAGCGTCAGGTCGGCGGTGGCCGTCTGCCCGGCCGTCACCGTGAGGCTCGCCGTCGCCGTGTCGTAGCCGTAGCGGGCGGCCCGCACCTCGTACGTGCCGGGCAGCAGCCTCGGCACCGCGAAGGCGCCGTCGGCGCCCGCGAACACGGTACGGCGCAGCGGCCCCGTCAGCGTCAGCTCCGCGTGCTCGACCGGCTGGCCGCCCGAGGTCACCCGGCCGCCTGCCGCGCCCAGTCCGTCGCGCGGCGCGGCCCGCACCGCCGCCAGGGCGTCCAGGCGCCCCTCGCCCCACACGTTGTTGTCGGCCGCCGTGCCGCCGCAACTCGTGTCCGCCACGTCGATCGCGGTGCCGTCCAGGAGCGGCCGCGTGGCCGCGATGTCGCCCTCCAGGCTCGGCGCCGCCGACCACAGCAGCGCCACCGTGGCCGCCACGTGCGGGCTGGCCATCGAGGTGCCGGTGAAGCTGGCGTAGCCGCCGGGCACCGACGAGCGCACGTTCACGCCGGGCGCCGAGAGGTTCGGCTTGATCTCGCCGTTCTCGCCCGTGCCCTTGCTGGAGCGGTTGTACAGCGCGTTGTTGATGTCGAATCCGCCGGTGCTGTAGCTGATCTGGTACTGACCCGGCGAGCCGCTGGTGTTGCAGCCCGGCCCCTCGTTGCCGTTGGAGAACATCGGGAAGATCCCGGCCGCGATCCACGACTCGACGATCGTCTTGTACCAGGGGTCGAATCCGCGCCCGCCCCACGAGTTGTTGACGACGTCCGGAGCCAGGTCGGGGCGCGGGTTGCGGCCGTTCACGTCCGTCGGAGCCGCGATCCACTCACCCGCCCTGATCAGCGACAGCTCGGAGCAGGAGTTGGTCTCGCACCCCTTGGCCGCGATCCACCTGGCGCCCGGCGCCACGCCGATGCCGTTCGCGCCGACCATCGTGCCCATCACGTGCGTGCCGTGGCCGTTGTTGTCGCACGGCGCCGCGCTCGGGCAGATCCGCGCCGGATCGAACCAGTTGTAGTCGTGGCTGAGACCGCCGTCGGGGGCCCGCCCCCGGTACTGCGCCGAGATGTCCGGATGGGTGAGGTCGGCGCCGGTGTCGATGTGGCCGACGACGATGCCTTCGCCCCGGCTGCCCAGCTCCTCCCAGACCCTAGGGGCGCCGACCCGGTCCACGTTCCACTCGACGGCCGCCGTCCGTGCCTCCGCCGTGCCCTTCTCCGGCGTGGGCAGCGTGTACGTGCGCACCGGTAGCAGGGAGTCCACCTCGGGCAGCGCCGCGATCTCCTTCGCGAGCTTGCCGCCCGTGGTGACCTGGACCGCGTTGACGATCCAGAACGGCGTGAACTCCGCCCGCTGCGAGGTCAGCAGTTTGCGCAGGTTCGCCTGCGAGGAGTCGGCGTGCTCGGTCTTGGCCCGGAAGACCTCGGCCGCCTTCGTCTCCTTCGAGGTGGCCCTGCGGGCCCCGGCCAGCGACGCCTCGGTCTTCAGCCGTACCCAGAAGGTGGCCTTGTCGTCGCCCTTCAGGTCGGTCAGCACCGCCTGGTCGATCTTCTCGGGCACGGGCGCCGCCTGCGCCACGCCCGTGGGGACGAGCAGGCTCAACGCCGTGATGACACCGACCAGTAACGGCCGGCGACGATGGGGAGTGTGTAACACACGCGCTCCTAGTGATCTTTACAGCCTTGTGGAGAGCGTGATTCGACACAGTCAGGTTGGCAAGAGTGAATCTGGTAATGAGATTTCCGGGCGGCTGTCAGAGCCGGTAGACGCGCCGCGCGTTGCCCGAGCCGATCATATGGGCCACCCGCGCCGCGTCTGAGGCCGTCCACTCGCCCGCCTCCAGCCGCTCCCGCAGCGCGAAGCCCAGCGAGAGCCGGAAGTACACCGAGCCCAGATGACAGGTCTCCGCGACGCCGTAGCAGTCGGAGGAGAACAACTGCTTGTGGAACGGCACCAGCTCCAGCAGCTCCGACATCACCCGCGACGACCCCGCCGCCGTGTACGTCAGCGCCAGCCCCACGTCCACGTACACGTGCGGGAACACCGCCGCCAGATAGGCCGCCTGCCGGTGGAACGGGTAACAGTGCAGCAGGATCACCGGCACCCCGATCGGCTGCAAGGCCCGGATCAGCCCCGTCATCCGCGCCGGATCGACCCGGTGCAGGTCGAGGTCGGTGTCGCCGAAACCGGTGTGGAACTGCAGCGGCAGCCCCCGCTCGCGCACCGCGTCGACGGCCGTCCACAGCAGGTGGCGCAGCAGCACCGGGTCGCGCAGCCGCTCCCTGCGCTCGGCGAGGCGGCGCCCGGCCGCCGCGATCACCGCGCCCCTGCTCGGCCGCGCCGGATCGAAGTCGAGCCCGCACCGGTAACCGATGATCGTCTTCAGCCCCACCGCCCGCGCCGCCCGCGCGGCCAGTTCCTCCGCCAGGCCGGCGACGTACTCGACGGCCGTGCCCGCGATCTCGGCGACGTCCTGCTCGATCTGCTCGATCCTGACGACCTCGTCGGCCGCCGCCCCGCCGTGCCTGCCCATCTCCGCCGCCGACAGCAGCTCCGGCTCCTCCAGGCCGGTGTCGACGAGGAACGCCACGATCCCGGCCGCCTCCAGCAGCCGCCGGTTGACCTCGGCAGCCCCCAGCTCCGAGCGCCGCGCCAGATAGACCGCGGCGGGCGCGTGCGCCTCCAGGCCGAGCACCGGCGCGCACCAGCGGCGGATCGCCGCCCCGACGGGCGTGTCGAAGTGGGTCGTGCCGGGCGGCGCCGGCGCGCTGCCCTCCGTGATCAGCAACTCGAAGGCCGCCCGGCCCAGGTCCTCGCGGCTCACCCCGTGGCAGTGATGATCGACGAGCGGCGCCAGCAGCGCCTCGCGCACCGAGTCTGGCAGGTCTACGGGGAGCATGCGGGCGAGCCTAGTTGCCCCACCGCCCCTCGCGTGGCGCCTTTTCCACATCACCGGCCGGGACCAGGGGGACGGCACCGGGCGCCGCCCCCTTCTCCGCAGGCCGGTCAGCGGCGCGTCAGCCGCAGCACGTTGGCGATCACCTGGGCGCCCGCCTCACCCTCCGCCGTCAGGATCGACTCCGGATGGAACTGTACGGCGAAGCGCCGGTTGGCCACGTCCTCGATGGCCATCACGTTGCCGTCGGGCGTCTGCGCCGTGGCCGCGAACCCCGCCACCCCGCCGCGCTTGGCGTGCAGCGAGTGGTAGCGGGCCGCCGTGAACACCTCGGGCAGCCCGTCGAGCAGCGCGCCGGACCCCTCCCTGCTCACCCGCCCGCGCTTGCCGTGCTCGGGGTAGTCGAGCAGTTCGAGGCTGCCGCCCGCGTGCTCGACCATCGCCTGCAGGCCCAGGCACACGCCGAAGACCGGCAGCCCTCGGGCGTACACCTCGTCGAGCAGGGCGGACATGCCGAAGTCCGACGGCCAGCCGGGACCGGGCGACAGCACCACCAGGTCGGGCGCGAGGTCGTCGAGCATCGCGGACGGGAAGCCGTGCCGCAGCGTCGTCACCTCGGCGCCCTGCTGGCGGAAGTAGTCGGCCAGCGTGTTGACGAAGGAGTCCTCGTGGTCGACCAGCAGCACCCGCATGCCGAGACCCGGCTGCTCGCGTACCACCGGCTCCGGCACGCTCTCCGGCCGGTTGACCGCCGCCAGCGCGCCGAGCAGCGCGCTCGCCTTCAACTCGGTCTCCCGCTCCTCGGCCTCCGGGTCGGAGTCGAACAGCAGCGTCGCGCCCGCGCGCACCGCGGCCACGCCGTCCCTGATCTGCGCCGTGCGCAGCGTCAGGCCGGTGTTCATCGAGCCGTCGAAGCCGATGAAGCCGATCGCGCCGCCGTACCAGCGGCGGGTCGTGGCCTCGTGGTCCTCGATGAACTGCATCGCCCACGTCTTGGGCGCGCCGGTGACCGTGACCGCCCACATGTGCGTCAGGAACGCGTCCAGGGCGTCGAACTCCGGCCGCAGCCGCCCCTCGATGTGGTCCACCGTGTGGATCAGGCGGGAGTACAGCTCGATCTGGCGGCGGCCGATGACCTTGACGGTGCCAGGCACGCAGATGCGCGACTTGTCGTTGCGGTCGACGTCCGTGCACATGGTCAGCTCGGACTCCTCCTTCACGGAGGACAGCAGCGTGCGGATCGCCTCGGCGTCCTCGACCGGGTTGGCGCCGCGCGCGATCGTGCCGGAGATGGGGCAGGTCTCCACCCGGTCGCCGCTGACCCGGACGTACATCTCCGGCGAGGCCCCCACCAGGTGCTCGCCCTCGCCGAGGCTGATGATGAACTCGTACGGCGCCGGGTTCGACTGCCGCAGGCTGCGGTAGAAGGCGGGCGGGTCGGTGCAGGTCGAGTGGAAGACCTGGCCGGGCACCACCTCGAACAGGTCGCCCCGCTTGAACTTCTCCTTCGCCGCCGCGACGACCTGTGCGTACGTGCCGCGCTCCGGGTCGGCGGGGACCCGCGAGGGCGCGGCGGGCCGTACGGTCTCGCCGGAGCGCTCCAGACCGGCGGTGGTGGTGCCGTCGACGGTGAACTCGTAGCGGTGCTCCACGCAGGTCTCACGCTGGCGGTCGATGACCACGAGCCGGTCCGGCAGATGCAGCACCAGGTCGCGCTGGTCGTCGGGGCGGGCCAGCCGGTGCTCGATCGGCTCGAACTGGAAGGCCAGGTCGTAGCCGAAGGCGCCGTACAGGCCCAGGGTGGGGTCCTCGCCGCGAAAGGCCGCGATCACCTCGCGGATCGCGCTGAAGACCGTCGGCTTGCGGCTGCGCATCTCCTCCGGCACCAGGTCCTCGGAGGCGGCGACGTACACCTCGACCCGCTCCGGGGTCGGCTCCGTCACCGGCTTGCCCGCCGCGAGCAGGCACGAGGCCACGGCGGGCAGCACCACCCTGCCGCGCGCGTTGAGCGCTGTCGCGCTGATGCGCCGGCCCTTGGCGACCAGTTCCAGACACGGATCCACGTAGCCGAAGGCCCATCGGCTGTAGCGGCCCGGGTAGTCCATGCCCGAGGAGAAGGCGCCGCCGCGCCGCTCCCCGAGCGCGGTCACGATCTCCTCGAGGGCCGCTTCCGGCACCTCGCGGGTCTGGCGTTCGACGCCGATGCCACCCGCGGTGGTGTATCCGCTGGTCTCCACTGGCTGCCCCTTGTCAGGTGAATGAGCCCCGGGGGCGGACATGGCAACGGCCGCCAACCGGGGCGGCCGTCCGTTTGAGGAATGCGAGATCCGGCGCCGCCTACGAGCGGCGCCACCACTGCAGCTGCAGAGGAAGTCGCATGCTTCGATGCTAGCACGCGCAAACCCGCTCCGACGTGGGGTTCGGTCATGGCGCGCCGTACGATGGCCCGGTGCGATTTCTGGATGATGTGACGGTCGAGCTGGTCAAACACAGCGCGTCGGACACCGATGTGCTCTGGGCGGCCCGGGTGTCCACGGCGGGGGAGCAGTCCCTGGAGGAGGTCGGCACGGACCCGGAACGCTCCGCCGGTCTGATCAACTACCTGATGCGCGACCGCCACGGCAGTCCGTTCGAGCACACCTCGATGACCTTCTTCGTCAGTGCGCCGATCTTCGTCTTCCGCGAGTTCCACCGTCACCGGGTCTGGTCCTACAACGAGGAGTCCGGCCGCTACCGCGAACTGCAGCCCGTCTTCTACATCCCGGGCGCGGGCCGCAGGCTCGTGCAGGAGGGCAAACCCGGCCGGTACGTCTTCACCGAGGGCACTCCTGAGCAGCACCGGCTGGTCGAGCAGACCATGGCCGAGTCCTACCGTCATTCCTACGCCGCCTACCAGGAGATGCTTGAGGCGGGCATCGCCCGCGAGGTGGCCCGCGCCGTCCTGCCCGTCGGCCTGTTCTCCTCCATGTACGCCACGTGCAACGCCCGCGCGCTCATGCACTTCCTGTCGCTGCGCACCAAGAGCGAGGACGCCGCGGTTCCGTCCTTCCCGCAGCGCGAGATCGAGATGGTCGCCGAGCGCATGGAGGTCGTCTGGGCCGAGCTGATGCCGCTGACCCACGCCGCCTTCGTCGCCAACGGGCGCGTGGCCCCCTGATCATCTGGTTTGCTGGGGCGGTCCACCAACGCCGAGGTGAAAGCGGGGGCACCCGTGCACGCTGTCGAACCTGAGGTCTTCGTCGTCGCCCGTCCCGAACTGGACTACGACGAGCTGGCCCGCTACCTGGCCGAGGTCGGGGGCGAGACGTGGCTGGAGCGGCTCGACCGGGGCGATCTCGACGCGCAGAACCTCGCCGAGTTCGCCGGCCGCCTGTGCTATCGCTCCTTCGAGCCCGGTCTCAACCCCAACGTGGTCCGCATCCGCAAGGACCAGGACACCTACCTGCGCAACATCCTGGCCAGCGCGCACGGCTCGGTGCTCGAACACGTCAGCTTCAGCTTCGTGCTCCACAACGTCTCGCGGGTGCTCACCCACGAACTCGTACGGCACCGCCCCGGCGTCGCCATCTCGCAGGAGTCGCTGCGTTTCGTGCGCCTGACCGAGCTGCCGTTCTGGTTCCCCGAGTGGGCGCGGCAGGACCCCGAGCTGATGGAGCGGGCGACGGCGCTGCTGGAGGAGATGGAGCGCTTCCAGGGCTGGATGGCCGGGCACTTCGGGCTGGACGAGGAGGGCGTGCCGTTCTCGGAGAAGAAGCACCGCACCTCTTTCATGCGGCGTTTCGCGCCGGAGGGCTTGGCCACGGGCCTGGTCTGGACGGCCAACGTCCGCACGCTGCGCCACACGATCGAGGCGCGCACGGCGCTCGGCGCGGAGGAGGAGATCCGCCTGCTGTTCCAGCGGATCGGTGAGCTCATGGTGAAGGAGGCCCCGGCGCTGTTCGGCGACTACGTCGTCGAGGACGGCGCCTGGGTGCCCGGCTGGCGCAAGGTGTAGCCGGCCGCCTCAGAGGGCGGGCAGCACGTAGACCTCCGCGCCCGGGGGCAGCTCGCAGTCGAGCCGCCCCAGCCCCTGGCCGTCCTCACCGCACACGATCATGTTGATGTGGCGGCGGATGCGGCCGTACTCGTCGCGCAGCCGCTCCTCCAGCGTGGGATGGATGCGCCGCAGCGTGTCGAGGGCCGCGCCCAGGGTGGGCGGCGTGTGCGGGTCGGAGCCGACCGCGAAGACCTTGACCTCGCTCTGCCCGCTCACCCACCGCTGGAAGACGCTGGGAAGCACGAACACGACCATGGTGACGGGTCTGGCCATCGTCTAGCGCCCCGCCGCCGGTGCGCCCGCCCCGGGTGCGGGCCCGGCGGCGCCGTCGCCTCGGGTGTCGATCGAGAGTACGGCCCCACTCATCGCGTGCTCCCTTCGCCTGCCTACGCGTGTCCCGGTCATCGTGTCACGCCGTGGCCGCTCCCGCCCGCCGAGTGCGGGATATGTCACGAAGGTCGGTTGCTTACCTGTCAGGTAATCGAACGAGTCCCCTGAACTGGGTAAATTTCCTCCTATGGGAGCTGTAGTGGCAATGCGCGAGGAGTCGTTCGGGGACCTGCTGCGATCCTGGCGGCAACGACGCCGGGTGAGCCAGCTGGACCTCGGGATCGAGGCCGAGGTGTCGGCCCGGCACATCAGCTTCCTTGAGACCGGGCGGGCCCGCCCCAGCCGCGACATGGTGATGAAACTGTCCGAGGAACTCGAGGTGCCGTTGCGCCACCGCAACCGGATGCTGATCGCGGCCGGTTACGCCCCCGTCTTCCGCGAACGGGGGGTGGGCTCGCCGGAGATGGGGATCGTCCGCGAGGCGATCGACCGCATCCTGGCGGCGCACAACCCCTACCCGGCGGTGGTGGTCGACGTGGCCTGGGACCTGGTGGCGGCCAACGCGGCCGCCGAGGCGTTCTTCGGCGGCATCGCGCCGGAGCTCAAGGGGGAGCGGCCGAACGTGCTGCGCATGACGCTGCACCCCGAGGGCATGGCCGCGAACCTGGTCAACCTCGCCGAGGTGCGCGCCCACCTGGTGCACCGGCTGCGCAGGCACGCCGAGAGCTCGGGCGAGCCCCGCCTGGCCGAACTGCTCGAAGAGCTGATGTCCTACGAGTACCCCGGCGTGGAACTCAACGTGGCCCACGTGCCCGGCCCCGGCGACATCCTGCTGCCGCTGCGCGTCCGCGTGGGCGAGCGCGTCCTGTCGATGTTCACGACCATCGCGACGTTCGGCTCGCCACTGGACGTGACGGTCTCCGAACTCGCCATCGAGACCCTGTGGCCGGCCGACGCGGAGACGGCCGCCGCCTTCCGGTAACGCTTCCGGAGGGCATGGGCGCGGTCCCGGGCACGCCCAGGCAGGCAAGGGCGTGCCCGGCGTGCCCCGAACCCTCAGTACCCGGAGACCGCCGTGTCGCGGTGGATGCGCTCCGGGGGCACGCCACCGGCCTGGAGGCGGTGGACCGTCTCCGCGACCATGGGATCCGGCCCGCACACGAACACGTCGTGGTCCGCCCAGGAGTGGAAGCGCTGCGTCGCCTCCGGCAGGCTGCCGCGCATGCCCTCCCACCCGGGCTCGTCGGAGACCACCGGCAGCACCCGCAGCCAGGGGAACTCCGACTGCATGCGCAGCAGGTCCGGCAGGTCGTAGAGCTCGGCGCCGGTGCGCGCGCCGTAGAGCAGGTGGATGTTCGGACGGCGCGGCGAGGCGATCACCTGCTCGATGATCGCCTTGATCGGCGCCAGCCCGGTGCCGCCCGCGACGCACAGCAGGTCGCGCTCGCCGTCCTGCGGCGCGGTCATCGTGCCCATGGGCGGCCCCAGCATGACCGTGTCGCCGACGCGCGTGTGCCGCAGCAGCGCCGTCGAGACCCAGCCGCCGGGTATCCCGCGCACGTGCAGCCGGAGGGTGTTGTCCGTGCGCGGGGCGTTGGCGACGGAGTAGGCGCGCCACACGCGCGGCCAGCGGGCGGTCTGCACGTTCACGTACTGGCCCGCCGTGTACGGCAGCGGCTGCGACGGCCGGAGCGTGACGACGGCGATGGCGGGCCCCCGCTCCTCGTGGCCGACGACCTCCGCCAGCCACCACGCGGGCGAGACCCCGGCGTCGTCGTCGGCCGCCTCGGTCATCATCTTGGACGCGGCCGCGTACGCCGCCGTCCAGGCGGCCTCGACCTCCTCGGTCCAGACCTCGGCGGCGAAGCACCTGACCGTGGCCACGAGCGCGTCGCCGATCGCGGCGTAGTGCTCCGCGACCACCCCGTACTTGCGGTGGTCGCGGCCGAGTTGCCCCAGGTAGGCGGCCATGCTCTCCGGGCTGTCGAGGCTCCACACGACGCGGGTGAGGGCGCGGAAGAGCCGATCGCGCTGGAGGTCCATGGACGGCGGGAACAGGCCCCGCAGGTGGGGGTTGCCGGCGAACAGCCGGCCGTAGAAGTAGGCGGCGGCCTTGTCGGCCACCGGTTCGACGTGGGAGAAGCTCTCCTTGACAAGGCGCGGATTCAATGTCATTTAGCCGGTCCCGTCTATGGCCCGGAACTCTTTTCCGGGCGTTTCCATCCACCTCCCTGACATTCCGGGTGACGAGCGTCCGCCGAAACCCCGGCCCGGTCGGTCGCTCGGTTGTGAGTGTGGCACCGCAGCCCCGGCGCCACCACCGTTTCACCTCAATAATGCGGGGATCGCAACTATCCGTAACGAGAACGTTATTTTCCGCATTCGGTGGCTTTCTTTCGGATATGGAAGGTGAAGATTAATCATTTTCGTATTCCCCGAACGGGCTGGCCGCCTTACCCGATGAGACTCCCCGAACCGCCCAGATCCCGATTTTTCGGGACAAAACAGGGCAAACTGCATCTTTGTTATATTTCTGACGGTAAACGCGTGTCGGATTGACTACGCGTGTGAAGTCGGAATAATCGGATCTTGGTGTTCGGTCCGGCTGCAGCCAACAGCGCGGCACCCGCAGGTCGGCCACGCCCTCCGTCCCCCACCCCAAAGGTCGCAATGGCTTCCCCTCGCGCGCCCCAGCAGGCGCAGTGGCTCTGGCCCGTCAGTCTCGCCCTGCCCGTCGCAGCCGCCCTCCTCGCCTTCGCCGCCGCCCTGACCGGCGCGGCATGGCTGCCCGTCGCGGCGGGCGTCGCCGCGCTCGTGGGCATGCTGGCCCTGCTCGCCCTGCGATCCGACCAGCAGGCCGTACGGCAGGCGCTGACGAGCCGCGAGCGGGCCGCCCAGCAGCGCGAGAACGAGTTCCAGAACCACCTCCAGCAGCGCAACTCCCAGTGGAACAACCACCTGGCCACCCGCGCGGCCGCCCTCGACGAGGCCGTCAGGCACCTGGTGGAGGAGCGCATCCCCGCCGTCAGGACCGATAGCGCGGTGCCCGCGCCGTTCCAGAGCAACGCCCTGGACGAGGACGCGGCCGTCGCTCTGGAACACGTCCTCGACGCGGTCGCCGAAGCCGCCAAGGAGGACCGCGAACGCCAGGAGTCGCTGCGCCTGGCGGTGATCGCGCTGGCCCGCCGTGTGCAGACCTCGGCCCACCGCATCCAGGAGACCGTCTCGCTCATGGCCGAACGCCACGCGGGCAACCCCGACGTGCTGGAGGCCAGCATGCAGGTCGACCACGCCGCCGCCCAGCAGGGCAGGCACGCGCAGAGCCTCGCCGTGCTGTGCGGCGAGTGGCCGGGCCAGCAGTGGCCCAAGCCGCTCGCGCTCGTCGACGTCGTGCGTGCCGCCGCCTCCCGCATCGTCGCCTACAAACGCGTCGAGGTCTCCGGCGACCCCGACACCGCGGCCGCCGCCAAGGTGGTCGAGCCGCTCATCCACCTGGTCGCCGAACTGCTGGCCAACGCCACCCAGTCCTCGCCGCCCGCGACCTCGGTGCTCGTCGCCGTGCGCAACGTGCAGCGCGGCGCCGTCATCGAGATCGACGACGGCGGCGTCGGCATGGACGAGCACCACCTCGAACAGGCCCGCGAGATCGTCTCGGGCCGGCGGCCCGTCGGCGTCGGCGACGTCGGGGAGATCCCCCAGACCGGTCTCGCCGTCATCGGCCACTACGTGCGCAGGCACGGCTTCCTCGCCGACCTGCTGCCCTCGCCCTACGGCGGAGTGCGGGCCGTGGTGCTGGTGCCGTCCGAGGTGGTCGAGACCCTCGAACCCGTCCCGCTGCCGCCGCCCGCGCGGACCAGGACACCCGTACCCGAGCAGGACAGCCCGGAGCCGCGCTCGCTCGACACCGGCGACCTGCTGCCGCGCCGCCGCTCGCGGCGCGGCGAGGCCCCACCGGACGAACCCCGTGGGGCCGCGACGACCGGCACCGGGCCCGGCACCGGGCCCAACACCGGGGCCACCCCTGAGCAGGCGGGCGCGTGGATGGCCGCCTTCTTCGACCAGGACGCCGACACGGACCCAGGCGACGACCCCGAACGATGACGGAGGAACGGATGCAGCAAGACCAGGACTGGATGATCGCCGAGGTCGTCTGGGTTCCCGGTGTCAGGCACGTCGTCGTACTCAGCTCGGACGGGCTGCTGAAGGCCCGCTCGCAGGAGACGCCGAGAGACGTCGCCGACCGCCTGTCGGCCGCCTGCTCCGGCCTGCAGTCGCTGGCCCAGAGCGTCGGACGCGAGTTCGGCAGCGACGGCGGCGCCGTCAAGGAGTTGATGGTGGGCTTCGAGGGCGGCTATCTGTTCGCCCGAGCGGCGGGCACGGGCTCCCACCTGGTGGTGATCACCGAGCCCGTCGTGGACCCGCGTCTCATCGCCCAGCAGATGCAGGCGCAGGTCATCAAGATCGGCGAGCGGAACTTCAGCACCCCGGCCCGCAGGGCATGACGGGGCAGGGCGAGTATCACGACAGCGCCGTCCGCCCGTACGTCCTCACCCAGGGCAGGGCGCGGCCATCGCGCAACACCATCGGCCTGGACACGCTGCTCGTCGCGGCCGACACGGCCAAGCCGCTGCCGGTCTCGGCCAGCCGCCAGGAGCGCGCCCTGCTGCGCATGTGCCGCAGGCTGCTGTCGCTGGCCGAAGCCGCCGCCCACCTGGAGCTGCCGCTCAGCGTGGCGACGATCCTCGCCTCCGACCTCGTCGACTCCGGCCACCTGCTCGCCCGCTCCCGCATACCCGAGGTCCCACGACCGTCCCAGGACATGCTCAAGGAGGTGCTGGATGGGCTCCGCAGACTCCGCTGACCGCTACCTGCCCGACACCGTGCAGGAATCGGTGAAAATCCTGGTGGTCGGCGACTTCGGGGTCGGCAAGACCACACTGATCGGCTCGGTCAGCGAGATCGAGCCCCTGCGTACGGAGGAGACGATGACGCAGGCCAGCGTCGGCGTCGACGACCTCGCCGGGCTGGAGGGCAAGGCCACCACCACGGTGGCGATGGACTTCGGCCGCATCACGCTCAGCCCCTACACCGCCCTGTACCTGTTCGGCACCCCCGGCCAGCAGCGGTTCTGGGACCTTTGGGCCGGGCTCGCCGAGGGGGCGGTCGGCGCGCTGGTGCTCATCGACACCCGCCGCCTCGAAGGCAGCTTCGAGGTCCTCGACCAGCTTGAGGTGCGGGGCGACCTGCCCTTCGCCGTGGCCGTCAACCTCTTCCCCGACTCGCGGCGGTACAGCGAGAGCGACCTGCGCGAGGCGCTCGACCTGCGCCCGGACACCCCCATCGTGGAGTGCGACGCCAGAAGCCGCACCTCCTCGATGGACTGCCTCATCACGCTCGTCGACCACGCCTTCCGGAAAGTAAGCGCATGACCACCCCCCTGCACGCCACGACGCTCTACGAAGACCTGCGCCGCCAGTGGGGCGACCTCGCCTGGGTGGAACTGGAACCCGGCGTCGGAGCCTGGCTCGTCATGGGCTACCAGGAGATCCTCACCATCACCCGCCAGGAGAAGCTGTACAGCCGCGACGCCCGGAACTGGCGGCTGTTCCAGGAGGGCGTGGTGCCGCCGGACTCGGGCCTCGGCCCGATGATGTTCTGGCGCCCCAACGTGATCGGCGCCGACGGGGCGGAGCACCGCAGGCTGCGCCGTCCCCTGGACGACGGGGTCGCCGCCATCGACCAGCGGCGCATGCGCCGCTCGGTCGAGACCATGTGCGCCGACCTCATCGCGGGCTTTCGCGACCGGGGCAGCGCCGACCTGATGGGGGAGTACGCGGCGGTCGTGCCGATGCTGGCGCTGGCCGACCTGTTCGGCCTCGACGTCGGCCAGGGCCACGAACTGCTGGCGGCGCTGCGGGCGCTGTTCGGCAGCGCCGAGGACTCCCAGGCCGGCAACCGCCGCTTCGAGGAGATCCTCGGCTGCATCATGAACGCCAGGAAGCAGGCCCCGGCCGACGACCTGACCACCAGGTTCCTGCGTCACCACGACCTGCGCGGCGACCCCGAGGTGCTGCAGTCGATGGTGGTGATGATCTCGGCGGCGCAGGAGACGACCACCACGTGGATCTCCCAGACGCTGCGCCTGATGCTGACCGACCCGAGGTTCGCCGGACGCGTGCGCGGCGGGCGGCTCGGCGTCGACGACGCGCTCGACGAGGTCCTGTGGCGGGACCCGCCGATGACGAACATGCCCGCCAGGTACGCCCTGCGCGACACCGAGCTCGGCGGCCGCCGCATCGCCATGGGCGACGCGCTGGTGCTCGGGCTGGCCGCGGCCAACGCCGACCCGAAGGTGCACACCGGCGACGGCGTGCTCGAACTCGGCAACCGCGCCCACCTGGCCTGGAGCGCGGGGCCGCACGCCTGCCCCGCTCCGGTCCCCGCCCGGCTCATCACCCGCACCGCGGTCGAGACGGCGCTGCACCTGCTCCCCGACGTACGGCTCGCGGTGAACGCCGCCGAGCTCGTCCCCCACCCGTCACCGTGGACGCGCTGCCCGGCGGCGCTCCCGGTGCTGTTCGGAGATCAATGAGTAGGGAGCCCGCTGCATGGACGTCATCCCCCTCGACCCCACCGGATCCGATCACCACGGCGAGGCCGAAAGGCTGCGCGAGGCGGGCCCGGTGGTCCGCGTCGAGCTGCCCGGCGGCGTACGCGCCTGGGCCGTCACCCGCCACGACCTGCTGGCCGAGCTGGTGGCCGACCGCAGGGTCAGCAAGGACTGGCACAACTGGGCGGCGATCCGCCGAGGCGAGATCGCCGACGACTGGCCGCTCGTCGGCATGGTCAAGGTCACCAACATGGTCACGGCCGACGGACGCGAACACCACCGGCTGCGCAAGTTCGTCACCCAGACGCTCACGCCGCGCCGGGTGCAGGGCCTGCGGCCCCGGCTGGAGCGCATCGTGGCCGGTCTGCTGGACGAACTGCCCGGCCACGCGGCCGCCGACGGCGGCGTGGACCTGCGCGCGCACTTCGCCTACCCGGTGCCGATGCGGGTGATCTGCGAGCTGGTGGGGGTGCCTGAGGAGGAGCGGGAGGAACTGCGCGCGCTCGTCGACAGCATCTTCCGCTCCACGACGGCGCCCGAGGAGGTGCTGCGCACCCAGCGTGACATCCACCTGCTGCTGGGCAGGCTGGTGGCGGCCAAGCACGCGGCTCCGGGGGACGACCTGACCAGCGCGCTCATCGCCGCCCAGGTCGACGACCCGGAGCGGCTGACCGACGAGGAGCTCGCCGGGACGATCTGGCTGATGCTGGCCGCCGGGCACGAGACGACGCTGAGCCTGATCGTCAACGCGGTGCGCGCCCTGCTCACCCACCCGGACCAGCGCGACCTGGCGCTGGCGGGGGACGCCGACACGTGGGCGGCGGTCGTGGAGGAGACGCTGCGCTGGGACGCGCCGATCGGCAACTTCCTGGCCCGCTACCCGCTGGAGGACCTCACCATAGCCGGGGTGACGATCCCGGCGGGGGAGGCGATCCTCGCGCCCTACAGCGGGGTGGGGCGCGACCCCGGCCGGCACGGCGACGACGCGCACCGCTTCGACATCACCCGTGAGCAGCGCAGGCACCTGGCCTTCGGCGGGGGGCCGCACGTGTGCCTCGGCGCCGGGCTGGCCCGCCTGGAGGCGGGCATCGCGCTGCCCGCGCTGTTCGCCCGCTACCCGGAGCTGCGCCTGGCGCGGGCCGATCTGCCGCCGGTCCCGTCGCTGTTCTCGAACTCCGCCGCCGAACTGCCCGTCCACCTGACCGCCCGCTGACCCCCGGCCCCGCCCGAGGGCGGGGCCTTCTCACGGCCGCCCCTCTCGCGTGCGGCCTCGCTTCCGGCCGCACACACCCCCACAGCCTTCACGGCCCAGCCACACCCACGCCGCCGCCCGCCCCGCCGAGGGCCTCCAGGGCGCCCCTCGCCGCCACAGGTCCCCGCCGCGACGCCGCACCGTGGGCCGCCCGCCGCCGTACCCGAAGACATCCGGACAGATCCGGCGTACGGGATCTCCGTGAGAACCGGCACAACCGAAACCCACTGGGCCATGATGGCTATGGCCACGCCCGGCCGCCCGGTCCCCCTGGAGGATGGCATGTCCCGACCGCTCATCGGCATCACCGCCTACCTGGAGGCCGCCCGCTGGGGCGACTGGATCAGGGAGGCGGTCCTGTCGCCGCCCGCCTACGCCAAGGCGGTGGCCCGCGCGGGCGGCGCGCCCGTCATCCTGCCCCCGATGAGCCCGTACGCCGCCCGCGACTACGTGAGCGGGCTGCGGGGCATCGTGCTCGCCGGGGGCGCGGAGGTCGGCGCGGGAACCTACGGCGAGCAGCCGGAGGCCCGCGTCCCCGAGGCGCAGGACCACCGCGACCGCTTCGAGATCGCGCTGGCCCGCGCCGCCGTCGAGGCCGGCGTGCCGATCCTCGCCGTCGCGCGCGGCATGCACGTGCTCAACGTGGCGCAGGGCGGCTCGCTCATCCCGTGGCTGCCCGACGTCCTCGACCACGACAGGCACGCCCGCCAGGAGCCCCACGTGATCCAGGTGAGCGTCTCCAGCAGGCTCGGCAAGGCCGTCGGCGACCGCGTCGAGGCCGTCGCGCCGCACACCCAGTCCGTGCGCCGCCTCGGCTCCGGCCTGCTGGCCGTCGCCTGGGCGGACGATCAGATCGTCGAGGGCGTCGAGCTCCAGGGGCACCCCTTCGGCGTCGGCGTGCAATGGCACCCGGAACGCGGACAGGAGTTCCCGCTGTTCGATGCGTTCCTGGAGGCGGCCCGCTAGGCTGCCGACCATGCCGCTGCACCCCCAGGCACGAGACCACGTCGCGAATCACCCGTCCGACCTCGGAGTCGATCCGGGCACGCTCGACCTGGCGGCGATCCGGGCGATGCGCGCCACCGACGGGTTCGCCGCCGAGCGCGGCCCGCTCACCCACCTGCCGTCCGTGCGCGACGAGAGCGCCGAGGGCGTGCCGATCCGCATCTACCGCGCCGACCGGGGCGAGGACGCGCTGCCCGTGCTCGTCTACTTCCACGGGGGCGGCTTCGTCTTCGGCAGCGTCAAGCGCAACGACGCCGTCGGCCGCGACCTCGCCCTGCGCACCGGCGCCGTGGTCGTGTCCGTCGACTACCGGCTCGCGCCCGAGCACCCCTTCCCCGCCGCCGCCGACGACGCCTGGGCCGTCGTCCGCGACGTGTTCGCCCGTCCCGCCTTCTACCAGGGCAACGGCCGCGTGGCCGTCATCGGCGACAGCGCGGGCGGCAACCTCGCCGCCGTCGCCGCCTTCCAGGCCCGCGACGCCGGGCTCGCCCTGGCCCACCAGGTGCTCGTCTACCCGGTCCTCGACGCCGCCGGCGACACCCCGAGCTACACGGAGTTCGCGCGCGGCTTCGGGCTCGACGCCGCCGAGATGTCCTGGTTCTTCGAGCAGTACGCCAAGGGCGCCGCCCCCGAGGACCCACTGCTGTCGCCGTTGCGCCTGCCCTCCTGCGAGGGGCTGGCCCCCGCCACGGTCGTCACCGCCGAGTGCGACGTGCTGCGTGACGAGGCCGAGCGCTACGCCGAGCGGCTCGCCTCGGCCGGGGTGCCGGTCGAGCGGCGCCGCTTCGACGGCGCGGTCCACGGCTTCTTCGGCCTGCCCGGCCTGTTCGACCAGGCGATCGAGGCCAGGGAGTACATCGCGGCCCGGCTGGCGGAGGCGCTGTGACGTACGAGCGGCTGAAGACCGACACCCCGTCGGAGGGGGTGCTGCGCATCACGATCAGCGCGCCGCGCAGGCTCAACGCCGTCGACGCCACCGGCCACCGCGAGCTCGCCGAGATCTGGCGCGACGTCGACCGCGACCCGTCCGTGCGCGCCGTCGTGGTCAGGGGCGAGGGCGAGGCGTTCTCGGCGGGCGGCGACCTGTCGATGATCGAGGAGATGACCCGCGACCACGCCACCCGCATGCGCGTCTTCGCCGAGGCCCGCGACATCGTCCGCAACCTCGTCGAGTGCGGCAAACCGGTCGTCTCCGCCATCCAGGGTCCGGCCGTCGGCGCCGGGCTCGCGGTCGCGCTGCTGGCCGACATCTCGGTCGCCGGCCGCACCGCGCGCATCATCGACGGCCACACCAGGCTCGGCGTCGCCGCCGGCGACCACGCCGCGATCATCTGGCCGCTGCTGTGCGGCATGGCCAAGGCCAAGTACCACCTGCTGCTGTGCGAGCCGGTGACCGGCGCGGACGCCGAGCGCATGGGCCTGGTGAGCCTGTGCGTCGACGACGACCGCGTCCACGAGACCGCCCTGGGCCTCGCCGTCCGGCTGGCCGAGGGGCCGCAGGAGGCGCTGCGGCTGACCAAGCTGTCGCTGAACAACTGGCTGCGCCTGGCCGGGCCGACCTTCGACGCCTCCCTCGCCATGGAGTTCCTGGGCTTCACCGGCCCCGACGTCCAGGAGGGCGTCAGGGCCCTGCGCGAGAAGCGCCCGCCCCGCTTCTAGAAGCTGCGCGGCAGCCCCAGCACCTGCGTGGCCAGGTGGTTGAGCAGCAGTTCCTCCGTCACCGGGGCGATCTTGCCGATGCGCGCGTCGGTGAGCAGCCGGGCCACGGGATACTCCAGCGAGTACGCCATGCCGCCGTGCGTCTGGAAGGCCGCGTCCGCCGCCTCCCACGCCGCCTGCGAGGCGGCCAGCTTGGCGATGTTGGCCTCGGTGCCGCACGGCAGATGCCGGTCGAAGGACCAGGCCGCCTTGTACAGCATCAGCCTGGCCAGCTCGATCTGGGCCTTGACCCGGGCCAGCGGGAAGGCGATGGACTGGTTGGCGCCGATCGGCCGGCCGAACACCTCCCGCTCCTTCGCGTAGGCGACGCCGACGCGCAGCGCCACCTCCGCGCCCCCGAGCGCGGCGGCGCCCAGCAGCACGCGCTCGGGGTTGAGGATGTCCCACAGCACCAGCGCGCCCCGGTCGACCTCGCCGAGCACGTTCTCGGCCGGTACCCGCAGGCCGTCGAAGAACACCGTGTTGGACGGGGTGGTGTTGGCTCCCATCTTGGGGATCGGCCGGTACGACAGGGTGCCGGCCGCCACCGCCTCCTTGACGTCCACCAGCAGCACCGTCAGCCCGTTCGTGCGCGGCCGGGCCTCGGCCGCCGGGATCGTCCTGGTCACCAGCAGCATCCAGGACGCCCGCTGCACCCCGGTGATCCACACCTTCTGGCCGTCGACCACGAAGTCGCCGCCGTCCCTGCGCGCCCTGGTGGTGATGGCCAGCGAGTTCGACCCGGCGTCCGGCTCGGTCAGCGCGAAGCACGTCTCGATCTCGCCGGTGGCCAGAGCGGGCAGTAACCGCCGCTTCTGCTCGGGCGTGCCGTGCCTGGCGACGGTGAGGGCGCCGAACCCCGGCGTGAGCACGTAGGTGAAGGCCGAGCCGCCCGCGGCCCCCGAGGCCGACAGCGTCTCGGTCGCGACGGTCAGCTCCAGCAGTCCCTGCCCGCCGCCGCCGTACTCCTCCGGGACGGCCAAGCCGAGCCAGCCGCCCGCCGCGAGGTCCCGCCACGCCTCCTCCGGCCAGCGTTTGTCGGTTTCGCACCGCTGCCAGTAGTCCATGTCGTAGCGGGCGCAGACGGCGCCCACACCGCGCTGGACCGCCAGCGCGCTGTCCGGAAGGGTGAAGTCCATCGAGCCATCGTAGAAGTTAGTTCTGTTCAGGGTCGAGGTCTGCGCGCGTGGAAGACGAAGGCGGGCGGCGCGTTCCGCCACACCGTACGGCCCGGCACGACCTCCTCGAACCGCTCGGCCAGCAGCGCCCTGAACCGCCGGGCCGCGCCCAGCGGGATCGCGTGGACGTAGGAGAACGTGGTGAAGACCGCGCCTGCCCCCATCGCCGTCGTCACCGCGTCCATGAGCTGCCGCTGCAGGTCGGAGGGGAAGGCCGCCCAAGGCAGCCCGCTTACCACCACGTCCGCCCGGCCGAGGCCGCGCTCGACGAGCAGCCCCGGCAGCCGGGCGGCGTCCCCCAGTACCACGTCCACTCCCGGGTAGCGCCGCGCCAGCAGCGTCGCGAGCGGCGCGTTCAGCTCGACGGCCAGATGGTGGCCCCTGCCGTTCAGCCTGCGCTGGATCTCGGCCGTGAACGGGCCGGTGCCCGGTCCGAGCTCGACCACCACGGGCTCGCCGCGCTCGGGGATCGGGCGGCTGACGGCCTCCGCCAGCCGCCGCGACGACGGCGCGAGCGCGCCGATCGTGGCGGGAGAGCGGAGAAACTGACCGAGGAACAGGGCGGAATCATTGGACATGCCGGAAAAGTTAGGTATTGCGACCCGGGTGGCGGATCGGTCCGCAGGGCGGATCGCGCGGCCACCGGAAGGGATCCGGCGGCCACTTGGAGGAGGCCCGCTCCTGCGGGTGGAGGAGCAGCGAGGTCGCGCGCGGGGATAGCGTTTGCCCCATGCGACTGCGATGGCGGGGTGTGCCGCTCGATCTGCTCCTCGCCGCCAGCGGAGTGGGGCTCGACCTGCTGCTGTCCGGAAACGCCCCCGTCGGGGAGCCCGGCGGCTGGTCGGCGGCCTACCTCGCCGTCCTGGTGGGCGCGCCGATGGGGTTCGTCAGGCACCGGCCCGCGTTCGTCGCCCTCTACCTGGCGGCCATGCTCGTCCTCACCGACCACGTCGGTGCCTTCACCTCCAACGCCGCCCAGATCCTGCTGTGCCTTGCCATCGGGCTCGCCGGATACAAGGAGAAGGCCCGTCTGCTCGTCCCCGTCATCGTGGTCGGCTGCGCGGCCTCCGCCGTCAACATCCTCGATCCCGGCGTCCCCGTCACCACGAACGCCTGGATCTTCTCCGTCCTGCTCTCGCTCGCCCCCGGAATCGTCGGCTGCTATCTCGCCAACCCCCTCGTCCGGCCCCATGAACGCAACGTCACCGCCGACGTGCTCCTCGCCGCGGGAGGCGTCGCCGAGAGCGTGCTCACCACCTGGACCGACTGGCACGGCTCCGGGCAGCCCGTCTGGGTCATCGGCCTGCTCTCCGTCGTCGCGGGACTCTCGCTCGGCATCGCCAGGCAGTTGCCCGGCCTCGTCTTCGTCTTCCAGGGTGCGCTGCTCGTCGCCGCCGACACCTACCTGCCCGACGTGGTCACCACCTGCCTGATCCTCACCCTGGTCACCATCGGGGTGTTCGCCATGCGGGTCGGCTCCTGGCTGTGGACCGGCGTCGTCTACCTCGCCGGCTGTTTCCTCGCCGCGACCGCCATCGTCGACGCCCCCGGCGACACCACCGTCGTGCGGGCCGCCGTCCTCATGGGACTCGTCGCCACCCCCGTCGCCATCGGCAGGAACCTCGGCGCCAGGCAGGCCACCGCCGTCGCCGAACGCGCCGCCGCCCGTGAATCGGCCCGCCACGCCGTCGCCCAGGTACGCGCCGACCAGCTCGCCGAACGCGAGCGGATCGCCCGCGAGGTCCACGACATCGTCGCCCACCACGTCGGCGCCATGGTCCTGCGCGCCGGAGCCGCCCACTACGCGGCACCGGAAGGGCCCGTCGCCGACGCGCTCGCCGACATCCGCAACACCGGCCACCAGGCGCTCGAAGACCTGCGCGGCCTGCTCGACGTGCTCCGCGACCCGGAAGGCGACGCCCACCTGCTCGCCGACCCCGGCGACGTGGTGCGCGAGGCCGCCGAGCGCATGACCGCCGCCGGTCTGCTCGTCGACCTCGCCCTCGACCCGGCGGTCGACCAGGCCCCGCTCGTGGCCCGAGCCTCCGCCGCCCGCATCGTTCAGGAAGGACTCACGAACGTGCTCAAACACGCCGGGCCCGGCACCCGGGTCTGCGTCAACGTCCGCCCGCTCGGCCCGTCGGCGCCCGGCCTCAGCGTCCGCGTGCACAACGACCGGCCGTCGTCCGCCGCCCCGCCGCTGCCGTCCTCCGGACAGGGCCTCGCGGGCAGTCGCGAGCGCGTGCGCGCCCTCGGCGGCGTCCTCACGGCGGGCCCGGACGGCGAAGGCGGCTGGCTGCTGTCGGCCACCCTGCCCACCGCACGGAGCCAGGCGTGATCCGCGTCCTGGTCGCCGACGACCAGGCGCTGGTGCGGGCGGGGGTGCGCATGCTGCTGCAGGCGGCCGGCGGCATGGAGGTCGTCGCCGAGGCGGAGGACGGGGCCCAAGCCGTACGGCTGGCCCAGGAACACCGGCCGGACGTCGTCCTCATGGACGTGCGCATGCCCCGCGTCGACGGCATCGAGGCCACCCGCCGCATCCTGGCGGCCAGCCCCGGCGCCCGGATCGT
The DNA here is from genome assembly GCF_039525605.1 of Nonomuraea longicatena. Lineage (NCBI taxonomy): Bacteria > Bacillati > Actinomycetota > Actinomycetes > Streptosporangiales > Streptosporangiaceae > Nonomuraea > Nonomuraea longicatena. The sequence goes on from NZ_BAAAHQ010000025.1 coordinate 38,176, forward strand.
CATCCTGACCACGTTCGCCGAGGACGCCAACGTCTACGCCGCGCTCCGGCTCGGCGCGCTCGGCTTCCTCGTCAAGGACGACGAGCCCGAGCGCATGGTGGAGGCCGTCCGGCGGGCGGCGACCGGGGAGGCGCTGCTGGCGCCGTCGGTGCTGCGGCGGGTCGTGGAACGGGCGCTCTCGGCCGAGGAGCGCCAGTCCGGCGAGGCCGTGCCCGCCGGACTCACCGAGCGTGAACTCGACGTCCTCACCCTGCTCGGCGGCGGGCTGTCGAACGGCGAGATCGCCGAGCACCTGCACGTCGGGGTGACGACGGTCAAGACCCACGTGGCGGGGGTGATGGACAAACTCGGCCTGCGCAACCGCATCCAGGCGGCGGTGGTCGCCCACCGGATGGGCCTCGTGGACGCCGACTTCCGCCCGATCAGGCGCTGACCTCGCGCGGGCCTCGGTAGGCTGGGAGGGTGTTCGTGAAGATCTGCGGTCTCAGCGAGGAAGAGCATGTGCGGGCGGCCGTCGAGGGCGGCGCCGACGCGATCGGGTTCCTCCTGACGGACAGCCCGCGCCGCGTCACGCCTGAGCGGGCTGCGGAGCTGGGCGCGCTGGTGCCGCCTGAGATCCTGACCGTCGGTGTGTTCAAGGGCGAGGCCCCTGCTACCGTCCGGGCGCTCGCGCAGGCGGCCGGGGTGCGGGCGATCCAGCTCCACGGCAACCACCCGCACGCGGACTTCACCGCGCTCAAGGACCTCGGCCGCACCCTGGTGCGGGCCGTCTCCTTCGAGGCCGACCTGCGGTGCGGGGCCTACGACGAGGACCTGCTGCTGGTCGACGCCCCCAAGGCGGGCTCAGGGGAGCCCTGGGACTGGGCCGCGATCAAGGGCCGTCCCACGGGCCGCTGGCTGCTGGCGGGCGGCCTCAGCCCGGACAACGTCCGCACGGCGATCGCCGCCGCCGACCCCTGGGGCCTGGACGTCTCCAGCGGCGTGGAGATCTCCCGCGGCGTCAAGGACACCGATCTCATCCGCCGCTTCCTCACCGTCGCCCGCTCCGGCTGACCCTGTCCCCTCCTCTGCCCCCTCCTCGGAACCCCCTCCTCGGAACCCCCTCCTCGGAACCCCCTCCTCGGAACCCCCCCTGGAGAACGGGCGCCCTGGTGGCCGGTGGTCCCGTGCCCGGGATCCCGCCGTTCGGCGGGCACCGCTGGGAAGCGCCGGAGGCGGGCGCCGGCTGGAAAACAGGGCGGCGGCCCATGTCGTGACAGGTCATGAGACGTGCGGTCTCGGCCGGCCGGCCGTGCGCGGCGCAGCACATGGACATGGGGGACAGTAGGGTCACAACGTGAGTGTGACTTCTGGGGAGGACCGGATCTGGACGGTTCCGAACCTGCTGAGCTTCCTGCGCCTGCTGGGCGTGCCCGTGTTCCTCTGGCTCGTCCTCGGCCCCCAGGCCGATATGTGGGCCATCGCACTGCTGGCCGTGGCCGGGTTCACCGACTGGCTCGACGGCAAGATCGCGCGGGCGTTCAACCAGACGAGCCGGCTGGGCCGGATCATCGATCCGGCCGCGGACAAGCTGTACGTGTTCGCGACCGTCATCGGTCTGCTGCTGCGCGAGGTGATCCCGTGGTGGCTCGTGGCGCTGATCCTGGGGCGGGAAATCTTCGTCTCGTGTTTCGTTCCCGTGCTCCGCAAGCACGGTTATCGGGCGCTCCAGGTGCATTATCTGGGCAAGGCGGCCATGTTCAACCTCATGTACGCGTTCCCGCTGCTCTTCCTGGCCTCCCACTCCGGCTGGTATGCCGAAATATCCCGCATTGTCGGGTGGGCCTTCGCCCTCTGGGGCGTGGGCCTGTACTGGTGGGCGGCAGTGTTGTACGTGGTGCAGGTGCGCCAGCTGGTCAAAGCCGACAAACAGGAGTAACGCCTGCAAAGAGGGTGCCATGTCCGGCCCTCGCGCCCCCGGACCGGCCCTTCCCCTTCCATCGACCGGCTCCCCGTACAAGTCGGGACCGTCGCCGCCGCGCTGCCCGGCCGGAACGCATCGGAGACGTCCCCGATGATCATTCTCCGGGATATCGACTTACGCCAGTAGTTCCCTTCTCATCATGAAATACCGGACCTTATGAGAAAGGCGTGCGATGCCCTTTCGGCAACCCGCCGGACGGCCCGGCCCCGTGATCCTCTGCGGCGGCCCGCGACCCCGCCCGCCCCTCCCGGAGCCGGTGCGCAGGGCCCGAAACGCCGGGCGGGACGCCGGAACGTGGTAGAAAGGCGCGCGGCGGCATGGACCTTGAGCCGCGCTCAGCGGTAACTTTGTCACCGTCCAAACCTGTCGTCCAGCGCCCCGCCTTGACCTTTCCCGCTGATCAGCGTAAGTTGCGGCATTCGCAAACTTGAAGAGCGAAGCGAGGCGCGCCCCGAGCACCGTCGCCGCGACTTCGCGGTAGGAGGCCGAGCCGATCGATGCCGAGCGTCTACTGCACGCAGTGCGGGCACGCCAACCCCGAGGATGCCCGTTTCTGTTCCCGTTGTGGAACACCGGTGACCAGATACGAGGTCCCCGGTGACACCACGTCGACGATCTCGGTCGCGGGAATCGAGGCGTACGAGGCGGAGACCGGTGAGTTCTTGCTCGCCGAGCGCCAGCTGGTCGAGCAGCTGCCGCCCGGAGCCGCGCTGCTGACCGTCACCAGGGGCCCCAACGTGGGCAGCAGGTTCCGCCTCGACAAGGACCTGACCACCACCGGGCGCCACCCGGAAAGCGACATCTTCCTCGATGACATCACGGTCTCGCGCAGGCACGTGGAGTTCTACCGCCACAGAGGCGGGCAGTTCTCGGTGCGCGACGTGGGCAGCCTCAACGGCACCTACGTCAACCGCGAGCGCATCGAGGAAGTGCCGCTGCACTCCGGCGACGAAGTGCAGATCGGGAAGTTCCGCCTCGTCTTCCTGATGCGGACCGCCGTCGGCGCATGAGCTCGCAGGCGGCGCGCTCGCACATGAGCATCGGGGAGGTGCTCGGCCTGCTGCGGTCCGAGTTCCCCGACATCACCATCTCCAAGATCCGGTTCCTGGAGGGCGAGGGGCTCATCGAGCCCGAGCGCAGCCCCTCCGGCTACCGCAAGTTCACCCACCTGCACGTCGAGCAGCTGAGGTACATCCTGCGCGAGCAGCGGGACCACTACCTGCCGCTGCGGGTGATCAAGGAGAAGCTGGCCGAGGAGTTCGGCCGCCCGCGCGCGCTGCAGGAGGGGCCGCCCGAGGTGCGGCTGTCTCGCACCGAACTCCTGGAGGCCGCGGGCCTGTCGGAGGAGGCTCTCGCCGAACTCGAGGACTACGGGCTGCTCGCGGCCACGGCCAGGCGCTACGACGAGGACGCGCTCGTGATCGCCCGGTCGGTGGCGGCCCTGTCCCGTTTCGGGCTGCACGCCCGCCACCTGCGCGCGGTCAAGGCCGCGGCGGAGCGGGAGAGCGGGCTGGTGGAGCAGTCGGTCGCACCCATCCTGAAGCGCCGCGCTCCCGGCGCCATCGGCCACGCGGACGAGGCCGCGAGGGAACTGTCGAGGCTGCTGCTGGACCTGCACGCCGCGTTGTTCAGGGTCGGCATCAAGGATGTTCTGGGCCGGTGAGTTCACGAGTAGGTCACCGGCGGACCCTTCGGGCACCGGTGGGTGTTACGTTGAATTGCATAAGTGCCGTCAGGTGTCGGATACGGAGCAGCTCGTGTTGCAGATGGAGGTAGTGGGCGTTCGCGTAGAAATGCCCACAAATCAGCCGATCGTCCTCCTCAAGGAGGCGCACGGTGAGCGGTTCCTGCCCATCTGGATCGGCATGACCGAGGCCACGGCCATCGCGCTGGCCCAGGCGGAGGAGCCGCCCCCGCGGCCGCTGACCCACGACCTGTTCAGGGACGTGCTCAGCGCGCTGGGCGTCGGCCTGCGCGAGATCAACATCACCGCTTTGCGCGACGGCATCTTCTACGCCGATCTGGTCTTCTCCAACGGGGTCGAGGTGAGCGCCAGGCCGTCCGACTCCATCGCCCTGGCTCTGCGCACCGGAGCGCGCATCTACGCCAGCGAGGAGGTCGTCCAGGAGGCCGGGGTGATCATCCCGGACGACCAGGAGGACGAGGTGGAGAAGTTCAGGGAGTTCCTTGACACGATCTCGCCCGAGGACTTCGGCAGGGCGGGGTAGGTATTTCAGTGCATTTACGCTTCACGACGCGCCGAGCCGGATCGTTGACTGTGCCTGGTCACGGTCCTACGGTGCAAGTGAAACCCGTGGTCGCCCTTTTACGAACCCCCAGATCAGGCCATGGGATGAGAGAAAGCCGGAGGTCCGCGTGGCGGTCAGCAGCGGCGAGGGAAAGACGGCCGGCCAGGAAGATCCGGTGCGGCGCGAGAGTGCGCGGCAGCGTGCCGGAGAGCAGGGTCTGCTCTTCGACGACGCGCCGTCCGCGCTGCCGGCTGACATCGGCTACCGGGGCCCGACGGCCTGCGCGGCGGCCGGCATCACCTACAGGCAGCTCGACTACTGGGCCCGCACCGGGCTCGTCGAGCCAACGATAAGAGCCGCGCAGGGCTCCGGGTCGCAGCGTCTGTACAGCTTCCGCGACATCCTGGTGCTCAAAGTGGTCAAGCGGCTGCTCGACACCGGCGTCTCGCTGCAGCAGATACGCACGGCCGTCCAGCATCTGCGCGACCGGGGTGTCGGCGACCTTGCGCAGATCACGCTCATGAGCGACGGCGTCAGCGTCTACGAGTGCACCTCGGCCGACGAGGTCATCGACCTGCTCCAGGGCGGTCAGGGCGTGTTCGGCATCGCACTCGGCCGCGTCTGGCGCGAGGTCGAGGGGTCGCTCGCGGAGCTGCCGGGGGAACGAGCGGCGGCCGGTGACGACGACCCGGCCGACCACCCAGGTGACGAACTCGCACAACGCAGGCGTGCCCGACGTATCGGGTAAGTAGTAACCTATGCCCTGAAGGCTGATGACCCCCTGCGGGAGAGTCCCCGACCCGGTCGGGGCGCCGAAGGAGCAACCCTCCCCGGAATCTCTCAGGCAACCGGTACCGCTGGGGCGAGGCAACTCTGGAAAGCGGGCGCGTCCGCCAGACGCGCCTCACCGACGGTGCAAGCCCCCGTTCGTGAGGGGTGAAGCTCTCAGGTTCCATGACAGAGGGGGAGATCCGGCCACCGCGCAAGCCTGGTCTCCACAGCCTCCGGGAGGGCACCCTCATGACCGACCTGACAGCCCCGCCGTTCGCCACCCGGCATATCGGCCCTTCCGCCGACGAGCAGCAGCGCATGCTGGAGGCGGTGGGCTTCGAGTCCGTCGCCGACCTGGTCGCGGTCGCCGTCCCCGAGGCCATCCGGGTGAAGGACCCTCTGAAGCTGCCGGCCGCCGCCACCGAGAGCGAGACGATCGCCGAACTGCGCGCGCTGGCCGACCGCAACCAGGTCATGACCTCGATGATCGGCCTGGGCTACCACGACACGATCACGCCCGCCGTCATCCGGCGCAACCTGCTGGAGAACCCCGGCTGGTACACCGCGTACACGCCGTACCAGCCCGAGATCTCCCAGGGCCGCCTGGAGGCGCTGCTCAACTTCCAGACCGTCGTCTCCGACCTCACCGGCCTCGACGTGGCCGGGGCCTCCCTCCTCGACGAGGGCACGGCCGCCGCCGAGGCGATGACGCTGGCCCGCCGGGCGGGCCGGTCGAAGAGCGCCGTGTTCGTCGTCGACGCCGACGCTCTGCCCCAGACCAAGGCCGTCCTCGCCACCCGCGCCGAGCCCCTCGGCATCGAACTGGTCTTCAGCGACCTCGACGGCGATCTGCCCGAGTGCTTCGGCGTCCTGGTGCAGTACCCCGGCGCCTCCGGGCGGGTGCGCGACTTCCGTGCCGTCGCCGAGCGTGCCCACGCCTCCGGGGCGATCGTCGTGGCCGCCGCCGACCTGCTTGCCCTCACCCTGCTCGCCTCGCCCGGTTCTCTGGGCGCCGACATCGCGATCGGCTCCTCCCAGCGCTTCGGCGTGCCGTTCGGATTCGGTGGCCCGCACGCCGCGTACATGTCCGTGCGCGAAGGGTTGCAGCGGCAGATGCCCGGCCGCCTCGTCGGCGTCTCCGTCGACGCCGACGGCGCTCCCGCCTACCGCCTGGCCCTCCAGACCCGCGAGCAGCACATCCGCCGCGAGAAGGCCACCAGCAACATCTGCACCGCGCAGGTGCTGCTGGCCGTCATCGCCGGAATGTACGCCGTCTACCACGGCCCCGACGGGCTGCGCCGCATCGCCCGCCGCGCCCACGCCCACGCCGTCACCCTCGCCGAGGTACTGCGCGCGGGCCGGGTCGAGGTCGTCCACGAGGTGTTCTTCGACACGGTGACCGCCCGCGTGCCCGGCCGCGCCGCCCAGGTCGTCGCCGAGGCCGCCAAGCGCGGGGTCAACGTGTGGCAGGCCGACGCCGACCACGTCTCCGTCGCCTGCGACGAGAAGACCGAACTCGCCCACCTGGAGCGGGTCGCCGCCGCCTTCGGTATCCCTGTCGAGCTGTCGGATCTGGCCGACGAGCGCGCCCTGCCCGCCGGGCTCGCCCGCGACGACGACTACCTCACCCACCCCGTCTTCCACAGCCACCGTTCGGAGACCGCGCTGCTGCGCTACCTGCGCAAGCTCCAGGACAAGGACATCGCGCTCGACCGCTCCATGATCCCGCTGGGCTCCTGCACCATGAAGCTCAACGCGACCACCGAGATGGAGCCCATCACCTGGCCCGAGTTCGCCGCCGTGCACCCGTACGCGCCCGCCGAGCAGGCCGAGGGCTACCTGGAGCTGATCGGCACGCTTGAGTCCTGGCTGGCCGAGGTGACCGGCTACGACGCCGTCTCCATCCAGCCGAACGCCGGATCCCAGGGCGAGTTCGCCGGGCTGCTGGCCATCCGCGCCTACCACCGGGCCAACGGCGACCTCGGCCGCGACGTCTGCCTCATCCCGTCCTCCGCGCACGGCACCAACGCCGCCAGCGCCGTCATGGCCGGGATGCGGGTCGTCGTGGTCGCCTGCGACGACGACGGCAACGTCGACCTCGCCGACCTCGACGCGAAGCTGGCCAAGCACCGCGACACCCTGGCCGCGATCATGGTCACCTACCCCTCGACCCACGGGGTGTACGAGGAGGCCATCACCGAGATCTGCGCCAAGGTCCACGACGCGGGCGGCCAGGTGTACGTCGACGGCGCCAACCTCAACGCGCTCGTCGGCCTCGCCAAGCCGGGCGAGTTCGGGGCCGACGTGTCCCACCTCAACCTGCACAAGACCTTCTGCATCCCGCACGGCGGCGGCGGGCCCGGCGTCGGACCCGTCGCGGTCCGCGGCCACCTGACCCCCTACCTGCCCGGCCACGCGCTGCGCGACGGCTCGCCGGTCGGGCCGGTGTCGGCGGCGCCGTACGGGTCGGCCGGGATCCTGCCGATCTCCTGGGCCTACATCCGCATGATGGGCGGCGAGGGCCTGCGCTCGGCCACCGAGCAGGCGATCCTGTCGGCCAACTACCTCGCCCGCCGCCTGGCCCCCCACTACCCGGTCCTGTACACCGGGCGCGGCGGGCTGGTTGCCCACGAGTGCATCATCGACCTGCGCCAGATCACCAAGGAGACCGGCGTCACCGTCGACGACGTCGCCAAGCGCCTCATCGACTACGGCTTCCACGCGCCCACCATGTCCTTCCCGGTGGCGGGCACGCTGATGATCGAGCCGACGGAGAGCGAGGACCTGGGCGAACTGGACCGCTTCGCCGAGGCGATGGTCGCCATCCGGGGCGAGATCGCCAAGGTGGCCTCCGGCGCCTACGACGCGACGGACAACCCGCTGCGCAACGCGCCGCACACCGCCGAGTCGGTGGCCGCCGACGAGTGGACGCACCCGTACTCGCGGACCGAGGCGGCCTACCCGCTGGCCTCGCTGCGCGACGGCAAGTACTGGGTGCCGGTCCGCCGCATCGACCAGGCATACGGGGACCGCAACCTGGTGTGCTCCTGCCCGCCGTTGTCGGCGTACGAGGACTAGGGCTTCCCGCTTCTTCGTAGAAGGCTGGTCTGAGTCACGGCGTAGAGGCTCTGTCTATTACGGCGAAGCCACCGGCACGCGCCCCGCCGTCCCCGGCTCGCGGCCTCCAGCGCCGCCGCTCGGTCTGACACCGGGCCCGCCGTGACGACTCCGCTGTGAGCCGTCCGACGGGCCCGCGCCGGCCGCCGCACCCTCGGCGCCGAACCGCGCCGCACGACACCTCGTCGTGCGGCGCCTTTCGTCTCGCCGTAGCGAGCCGACGTCCCCTGAATCCGGGCCGCAGCGCCGCCTTTTCGTGGTCGAGTCGCCGGCGGTCGTGGGCTCTGCTTCGTCCGTGCGTCGTCGCGGCGGTGGGTGAGCCGGGGGAGGAGCGTGATCGGGGGCCGGGTGGGGCGGCGGCGGGTGGCGGTGGATGGGCTGTGCCGTGAAACGGAAGTGACCACCTGCGCCGTGAAACGGAAGTGACCACAGAGAGAGGAGCCAACCGGAGGGGCAGCGAAAGCGCCCGGACGGCGACGAACGGGGGCGAGTTGCGAGACGTCCGGGTCACGAGTCGTTAGGCTCATGGCGATCACTGCCGAAGGAGCCTCCTTGACACCCCCTGACGTCGACACCCCCCTGCTGGAACAGGCCCGGCGCCTGGCCGAGAACGGTGACCTGGACGGCGCGGCGGGCATCCTGTCCGGCCTCGCCCGCGATCCCGACGGCCCCGACCGCGCCCAGGCCGCCGTCGGGCTGGCCGTGGTCCTGGAGCAGCGCGGCGACGCCGACGCTGCCAGAGCCGCCGCCAGGGTCGCGCTGGAGAGCGGGCACCCCGAGTACGCCGCGCAGGCCGCCTGCCACCTGGCGCAGGGGTTCGAACGCGAAGGCCGTCTCGACCAGGCCAGAGGCGCCTGGCAGGCCGTCATCGGGGTCGGCAACGCCGCCTACGCCCCCCTCGCCCATCTGGCCCTCGCCCGGCTGGCCGCCCACGACGGCGATCTCGACCGCGCCGAGAGCGAACTGCGTTCGGCGATCGCCGTGGGGGAGCCCGAGCTCGGGGCGCACGCCGCCCAGCAACTCGCCGAACTCCTGCTGGAGCGCGGCGAGCCGGGGGAGGCCGCCGACGTGCTGCTGGCCGCGCTGGCCGAGGCGCCCGCGTCGGCGACGCCGCGCCTGCGGGTGCAACTCGGCATCGCGCACCTGGAGCTCGCCTGCGCCGAGTTCGCCGGTGCCGTCGAGGACGGCGCCGAGCCCGAGACGTCCGCGCTGGCGATCGAGTTGCTGGCCCGCACGCTGCCGCTACGGGGCCGCACCGACGACGCCGAGCAGGTCTGGTCGTACGGCCTCGGCCACGCCGACCCGGTCCTCGCCGCCGAGGTGACCTTGAGGTTCAACCGCGACACCTGACCCTGACGCCGGGTGCGGACCCGGGGCGGAGCGGCGGCAGAATGGGCGGATCCCTTTCACACATCTGCCCGAAGAGGTCCCGCATGTCCCACCCGCCCCTGCCACCGCAAGGCCACCGGCCCCCGGACCCGCATCACCGGCCCCACGGCATGCACGGCCCACCCGGCAACCATCCAGGCTCACCGCCGGGCTACCCCGGTCCGCCCGGCGATCCCGGGCGACCACCAGGACGCCGGCGAACGGCGCTCATCCTGGCCGCGGCGGCCTTCGCCGTCGTCCTGGTGGTCGGTCTGGGCACGGTGCTCCACCTCAACGGGTCCTTCCGCGGCGGCGACCAGGAGACCCGCCAGGCCGCACAGAAGACCTCCGCCTCCCCTTCCTCCTCGACGACGGCCCCCACCTCCGCCCCTCCCTTCGCCAAGAGTGAGGCGGAGCCGCCCGCCAGGGCGAACGTCGCGGCCCGCGAGCTGTTCCGGGTGCCGCAACCTGTGAAGAACGGCGACGATTCCATCGCCTCCGACGGCTCCTGGGCCACCGACTCCCTGTACATCTCCGGTGGCGAGGGCGACGTACGCGCCTACCACGCCACCACCGGGAAGAAGGCGTGGACGGTGGACCTGACCGGCACCATCTGCGAAGCCTCCCCCGGCATCACCACCGAGGGCCTCATCGCCGTCCTGTCGACGAAGAAGCCGGGAAAGAACGCCCACTGCACCCAGCTCACCGTCATCGACGTCGACGAGGGCCGCAAGCTCTGGACCGCCACCACTCCGGGAGAGCACCAGAGCAGGGGGTGGGGCACCAGCGTCGCCGTCACCGACGCCCTCGTCGCGGTCGGCTGGGAGCACAGAGCGGTCGTCTACCAGGCCGGCACCGGCAGGCAGCTGACGGTGGCCGAAGCCGGCTGCGACAACAGGACCTTCGCCGGACAGGAGCGGATGCTCTCGGTGGCCGTCTGCGGGAAAGAGGTCGTGCTGCACGACCACAGCCCGGAGACCGGCAAACCCACGCAGACGATCACGCTGCCCCCACAGGTCACCAACGCGCGGATCGTCTCCACCGACCCGCTCGTCCTCGCGACGATGACCAAGCTGCCGTTCCTGGACGCCGAGAAGTACATGACCATGAAGGTCGACCAGCTCATGGTCCTGACCCGTGAGGGCCGCGTCCAGGCCACCGTGGACGTCGCCACCGGCTACGAGATCGGCTGCGACGAGCGTGACACGGTCTGCGACCAGGCCGTCGTGACCGACGACACCGTCTACACCGTGACCGCCGTCGAGAGCCTGACCCGCGCCAACCGGGTCGTCGCCTTCGACCTCGTCACCGGCAGGCGGAAGTGGTCGGCCGTGTCGGACACGGGTACCGACCGCAAGGCGACCAAGCACCGGCTGGTTCCCATCCGCGCCGAGAACGACGCCCTGCTGGCGTACCTGACCTCGACCTTCCGGGCGAAGAGCGAGGTCGTCCGCTTCGGCCCGGACGGCCGGCGGGAGACGCTGCTGCGGATGCCGGACACCCGGGAGATCAACGACACCCAGGTCAACATGGCCTCCTCCAGCGGGGTCCGGGAGACGCCGCGCTTCGTCAACGGACGCCTGTACCTGCACATGCGCAGGTCCTTCTGGTGGCATCTGACCGATCCGGTGATGACGCTCGCCTTCGGCCCCCGCTAGCGGAGCCGCCGCCGGTCACGATCCGGTGAGTTCTCGCCCTCGCGCGGTGAGGGCCGAGATCTGGCGTAGAGTCTCCACCGATCGCGGAGCGGTTCAACGGCCCCTCCCCGGCCGGTGGGCAGGACGCACCGGGGCGGGCGCCGTCGGTACCGCCGACACGTCGGCCACGCGGGTGGAGGAAGACATGGCGCTGGACCTCTTTGCCGGTATCCCCGTCACTGACTACGCGGCGGCGCTGCCGTGGTACGAGCAGGTGTTCGGCGGGAAGCCCGCATTCCTGCCGAACGACATCGAGGCAGTGTGGGAGGTGGCGGAGCACCGTTACGTCTACATCGTGCAGCGGCCGGAGCGGGCGGGGAACGCCCTGGTGCTGTTGTTCGTCGACGACCTGGACGCCCGGGTCGCCGAGATCGCCCGGCGGGGCGTCGAGCCTGCCGAGCGGGAGGCGTACGACGGCGGCGTGACCAAGGTGACCTACCGGGACGCCGAGGGCAACGAGATCAGCTTCGGCGGCGTGGGGGCGGTCACCGTCCCGTGATCGCCTGCCCCGGACGGCCGGCACCCGGTCGCCGAACCGTCCCAGACGACGGGGGCTATGCCGGCTGCCCGCCTGCCACGGGCCGTGGGAGGTCGCGTCCTCTGATGAGGGTCAGAACCAGGGCGAAGGTGAGGACGGCCAGGCCCGCCGAGCTGAGGAGCACGGCCGATGCGCCGGCGGCGACGGCGTCGCCCAGCAGGTCTGCGACGGCGGCCCGGGCGTCGGCGGGAACGGCGTCGAGGACGCGCTGGAGGTCGCCGTCGGCGGCGAGAACGGCCTCGAGCGCGGCGGCGGGCAGATGCGGAGCGTCGGCGACGACATCGGCGATCCGGCCCGTGTAGACGGCGCCCAGCAGGGCGGTGCCGATGCCGGCTCCGATCGAGGCCAGGCTGGTGATCGTCCCGGCGACCATACCGGCCTGCCGCTTGTCGGTGACGTTCATGGCGACGGCCATGACCGGGGCGCCGGCGATGCCGCCGCCGATGCCCCAGACCAGCAGGGGGACGGCCAGCAGCCACGGCGAGACGGTCGGGGTGAAGGCCAGCGCCAGCGCGGTGGCACCGGCCGCCTTGCAGGCGTAGCCGCCGGCGATGACGTGTCCGGGGGCGAACCGGCTCAGGAGTTTGCCGCCGATCATGCCCGCTGCCATCTGGGCGACGAAGACGGGTGTCAGCAGCAGGCCGCTCTGGGTGGGGGACAGGTGCAGGGAGCCCTGGAAGTACTGCACGAAGTAGACCGTGCCGCCGACGGTCAGCACGCGGGAGACGAAGACCGCCAGGGCGGCGCCGGTGAAGGCGGGCCTGCGGAACAGGACGAGGTCCAGGGTGGGTGTGCCGACCCGGGACTGGAGCCGGAGAAAGGCGGCGAACAGGGCGGCTGCGATCGTGAACTGCGTCAGTGTCGTCGCCGATCCCCAGCCCTGGTCCTCGCCCCGCAGCAGTGCCAGGTCGGCCGGGGTGAGTGAGGCGATCAGCAGTGCGGCGCCCGCCCAGTCGATCCGGACGCGTCCTGCGGGGGCGTCGGCGGGGAGGACCCGCAGGCAGATCGCGAAGGCCACGACGCCGATCGGCACGTTGATCAGGAAGATCGCGCGCCAGCCGAGCGTGTCGACGAGGGCGCCGCCCAGCAGGGGAGCGATCAGCCCCGCCGCGGTCGCCGCGCTGCCCCAGGTGGAGATGGCCATGTTGCGGCGTTCGCCGTCCAGGTGCCGGGAGAGCAGGGGGAGCGCGTTGACCATCAGGACGGCGCCGCCGATGCCCTGCACCGCGCGGGCGAGGTCGAGGAATGTGGTGTTCGGCGCCGCGCCGCAGGCGATCGACGCGGCGGTGAACAGGGCGAGGCCGAGCAGGTACATGCGGCGTCGGCCGATGCGGTCGGACAGACTTCCCACGACCTGGGTCAGCGCACCCATGGTGATCAGGTAGCTGATGATCACCCACTGGATGCCGGCGCCCCACCCGGATCCCGGCCACTGGGAACGGGGCATCCGGGAGTACTGCGCCGCCCTGCGCGCGATCTACCGGCGCTACCCGCGCGCGCTGCTGGTGTCGCTGGACGAACGACTCGGTGATCAGGCGATCCACCGGGACCGCCTGATCCACACCGACGCCGTTCTGGGCATGCTCCGCGCCGTCGGGCTGGGCGTCGCCGAGGCGCAGATCGTGCACCGCGATCTGACGCTGCGTGTCTTCGGGTTCGTGCTGCTCGTGGACTACCGCCACGACCGGGGCGAGCCGGTCATGGAGCACACGCCCGTCCCGCCGCCCTGGTTGCGGGCACACCCCGATGTGGCCGTTCCGCACCTGCGCGAAGCGGCGGCCGCCGCTCCCCTGATGACCGTGGACGAGGCGTTCGAGCAGGTCGTGCACGGATTGATCGTCACCGTGCGCGATCTGATGGCCACCACACGGAACCCGTAGCGCCGGGGGCGATGAGGAGGCGGCCTGCGGACATCGCAAGATCTTTTCTGGTCCGTCGGCCAACCTGACGCGGGTCGCAGGCGTTTGGAAGGTCGTAATGAGCGCTTCCGGCGATGCGGAGAAGGAGCAGACGGAGTGCGAAGGACCGAGAAGGCAGCGGGAATGTCCCTGCTGCTCGCGGTGTCGATGACCGCGTTACCCGCCCACGCGCAGAGCGAGACGCAGAGCGCGACGCGGGCCGATGCCCGGAGTGTCACCCTGATCACCGGCGACCGGGTGATCCTCACCGAGGCCGGCCCGATGATCACGCCGGGCGAAGGCCGGGAGAAGGTCGATTTCCACACCTACGACCGGGGCGGGCGGCTGCGGGTCGTGCCGGGCGACGCGATCGAGCCCATACGGCAGGGACGGCTGGACCCGCGCCTGTTCGACGTGAGCGCCCTGATCGAGTTCGGCTACGACGACCGGCGTCCGAACCTGCCGCTCATCGTGACCGGCGCGTCCGCGCCCCGCTCGCTGCGCGGAGCCTCGGGGCACCGGTCCCTCGGGGCGGTCGACGGCTTCGCCGTACGGCAGGACAGGGCGCAGGCCGTGCGCTTCTGGCAGGACCTCGGGGGTCTGGTGGGTCGAAGGGGCGTCGGGGGCCTCGGGAGCAGGGTCTGGCTCGACGCCCGGGTCAAGCTCTCCCTCGACACCAGCGTCAAGCAGATCGGCGCACCGGCGGCCTGGGCGAGGGGCCTCACCGGCGCGGGGGTCAAGGTGGCGGTGCTCGACACCGGCATCGACGCCGCACATCCCGACCTGGCGGGGAAGGTCGTGGCACGGGCGGATTTCACCGAGACGCCCGACGAGCGGGACGTCGAAGGGCACGGCACACATGTGGCCGCCACCATCGCGGGCGGCGGCGACAGGTACAGGGGAGTGGCGCCGGGGGCCGAACTCCTGGACGGCAAGGTGTGCGAGAGCGGCGGCTGCTCCTACTCGGCGTTGCTGGCCGGGATGCAGTGGGCCGTCGACCAGGGCGCACGCGTCGTCAACCTGAGCCTCGGCGGGTGGGACGAGCCCGGTCTCGACCCGCTGGAGGAGGCCGTCCAGCACCTGACCGAGAGCCACGGCACGCTGTTCGTGGCCGCTGCGGGCAACACCGGCGTGGACCGCACGGTCAGCTCTCCCGCCAGCGCGGACGCGGCCCTGGCCGTGGGCGCCGTGGACCGGACGGATCGGCTCGCGGACTTCTCCAGCAGAGGCCCGCGCGTGGGTGACTCCGGCCTGAAACCGGACATCACCGCGCCCGGAGTGGAGATCACCGCCGCACGCGGCAAGGACAGCCCCGGCAGCGGCTCACATGTCGCCATGTCGGGGACGTCGATGGCCACGCCGCATGTCGCAGGCACGGCCGCGCTGCTCGCTGGAGCGAACGCCACGTGGAAGGCCGGCGACCTGAAGGCCGCGCTGATGGGTTCGGCCCGGCCGGACGCCCGATCCGGGGTGTTCGCGCAAGGAGCCGGACGGCTCGACGCCGACCGCGCCACCGCCCAGGCGGTGACCGTGGATCCGCCGAGCCTGGGGTTCGGTCTCCAGCAGTGGCCCCACGACGACGACCGGATTCTCACGAAGAAGCTGACCTACCGCAACCACGGGGACGCGCCGGTGACGCTCGACCTCAGCGCTCCGGCGGGGCGGACGTTCGCGGTGACGCCGTCCACCCTGACCGTGCCCGCAGGAGGGCGGGCGGAGGCCACGGTGACGGCGGACACCCGTACCGGCGAACCCGACGGCCTGCACGGCGGTTTCGTCACGGCGACGGGCGCCGGCGGCGTCCAGGTGAGCACTCCGGCGGCGGTGGAGAAGGAGATCGAGAGCTACGACCTGACCGTGAACCAGACCGACCGGTCGGGAGCGCCGACCACCAGGTACCAGATGGTGATCTGGCGCCTGGACGAGACGGACCCGTCGCCGCAGGTCTTCTGGCCGACGGAGAGTTCGATGACCTTCCGCCTGCCCAGGGGCGAGTATCTGCTCGACACCACCATCATCAGCGACGACGGTGTCGCGCTTCTGGTCCAGCCCCGGCTGCGGCTGGACAGGACGCAGACCCTCGAAGCCGATGCCCGGCTCGGCAAGCCGACGCTGATCCGCGCGCCCCGCCCCGACGCGGTGCTGAAGCAGGCCAGCGTCGCCTACACCTTCACCACTCCCGACAGGGCACACACCAGAGGCTGGTACCCCTGGGACCTGAGCAGGGCCTTCACCGCCCAGCTCGGACCGGACCAGGACCACGAGGACATGATCACCAGGGTCTCCGGACACTTCCAGGCCGGGAAGGACAGCTTCCGGCTGGCCTGGTTCGAGCGCGAGCGTATGATCACCGGCTTCGACCGGGCGGCCGATCCCGACGACCTCGCGGAGGTACGTCTCGACATCGCGCGGCACCTGCCCGGCGCGCGCGTGTTCGCCGGTCGCCAGGCGTGGCCGAGCGAGGGCGCAGTCCTCACCCACCAGTCCTTCAACGAGGTCGCCACCCCCTCGACCCTGACCGAGTACGTCAACACCGGAGACGACATCAGGTGGCAGAGCACCGTCGGCGAGATCGGGGCCGACGGACGGGTCACCACGTTCGTCTCGGGTGCCTCGCGATTCGAGCCGGGCAGCCTCACCACGGAACGGTGGAACCGCGGCGTCTTCGGGCCCGCGCTTCCGACGGAGGGGCTGCCCTACGAAAGCGTCAGCCGTGCCGGGGACACCATGACGGTCGCGGCATGGATGTTCGGCGACGGTCAGGGCGCCATCGGGAACTCCAGCCGGGCCACCGAGCACCTCGCCCTCTACCGTGACGGCGACCTCGTCGGGGAGAGCGAACGGCTGCAGGACCGCTTCACCGTGCCGCCCGGCCGAGCCACCTACCGGCTGGTCGCGCGGGCCGAGCGGGGCGCGCCCCACGTGCTGTCCACCCAGAGCTCGGTGGCCTGGACGTTCCGGTCGGGGACCACGAAGTCGCCCACCCGGATGCCGGTGTCCGTGGTCCGGTTCTCTCCCGGCCTCGACGCGGAGAACACCGCACCGGCCGGGCGCCGCTTCGCCGTACCCGTCGCCGTCGACCGGCTCGCGGGCAGTACGGCGGGGCGGCCGCGTGAGCTGACGGTGGAGGTCTCCTACGACGACGGTGCCACCTGGTCCAGGGCGAAGGTCGCCGGATCCCGGGTGATCCTGGACCACCCGCAGCGGGACGGGTTCGTGTCGTTGCGCGCCGCCTCGACCGACGTCCACGGCAACAAGGTGGAGCAGAGCGTGATCCGCGCCTACCGGATCGCCATGAGGTAGCCCGTCGCCCCGGGCCCGTACGGTGACCGCACCCTGAGATCGAAAAACCGGGTCCGCGCTGTGGGCGCGGACCCGGTTTCGTGAGGTGCCTGGGTCAGGCGGCGACGATGTTCTCCGCCTGCGGGCCCTTCTGGCCCTGCACGACGTCGAAGGACACCTTCTGGCCCTCGGTCAGCTCACGGTAGCCGCCGTTGGCGACGATGTTCGAGTAGTGGGCGAAGACGTCGGCGCCGCCGCCGTCCTGCGCGATGAAGCCGAAGCCCTTTTCCGAGTTGAACCACTTGACGGTGCCGGTGGCCATGTCGATCTCCTTCAGACAGTGTCGGAACTTGAGAGTTCACACCCTGTGAACCTCGTGCCGCCGCGATGAGCCCACCCGGAAAAAGCCGGACAAAAAGAAATGCGCCCGAAGATCCACTCCATCAGGCGCACATAAAATCTTTATGGGTACCATTACTGCAACGCCTGCCAGGCTAGCACGGGTTTCCGGTTACTTCGCTCACGGGAACCGTGTCTGTGTCGCGCGGACGCCGAAGACGGGGGTCCGGGCGCCGCGTGTGCACGTCGTGGCAGGCTCAGCGGGTGCGGCGGCAGATCCGAGGGTCGACGCCCTTCCCGGCGGCACCGGCGACGACGACCCGGTCGGCCTCCTCCAGCGACGCGGCGGCGGCCGTGCACGCGATCTGCCTGACGGCCAGGGGCGACAGTTCGCCCGCCGGAGCGGACAGGTTCACCACCAACCGGCCGGCGGGCCCGGTGGTCACCGAGAAGGGCCCGGCCTCGGGCGGGACCTCCGTCGTGAATCCGTCCCCGCGTTCCATCGTGGTGGGTCCGGCCGCCAGCAGCGCGAGGACGTCCGCCCGGAACTGCGGGCGACCGCCGGTCGGTCGGGTCACCGCGCCGAGCCGGCCGTCCTTCACCAGATAGAGGGTGATCATCCCCGCCGGTGCGACGCGGCCGCTCGGCGGATCGCCGCCCGAGATGACGACGCTGGGCCGTATGCCGCACCCGGCGACGAGCGATATGAGGCCCACCGCGAGGGCGCTGCGGATCCTCACTCGGGGCCTCCGTCAGGCTCGGGTGCCCGGCGGGGCAGGCGAAGCGTGAACACGGCGCCGCCGTCGGCGACGTTGGCGACGGTGAGGTCGCCTCGATGCAGGCGCGCGTTCTCCCGCGCGATGGCGAGCCCGAGGCCGCTGCCCTCGGACCTGGCCCTGGCGGCGCTGGCCTTGTAGAACCGGTCGAACACGTGCGGCAGCACCGCCTCGTGCAACCCGGGTCCGTGGTCGCGGACCTCCAGGGTGATCCAGTGCGGGTCGGCGGCGAGCCGTACCGACACCGGGGGCTCGCCGTGCCGCAGGGCGTTGCCGACCAGGTTCGCGAGGACGACGTCCACCCGGCGGGGGTCCAGCCGTGCCGTCACCTCGGGCGGAAGCTCCGTGTGCACCCTGTCCGACCAGCCCCGGGTACGCAGGGTCGCGTGCACCAGCTCGGCCACGTCTATCTCGTTCAGCGCGAGGGCGGCGACACCGGAGTCGAACCTGCTGATCTCGATGAGGTCGTTCACCAGGCCGGTCAGGTTGAGCGTTTCCTGGCTGACCAGCGTGGCGGCCCTGCCGGCGGGCTCGGGCAACCCGGCGGCCTCCTCTTCGAGGATGTCGGCGACCGCGGTGAGCGCGGCCAGCGGGGTGCGCAACTCGTGGGACACGTCGGCGACGAACCGGCGGGCGTCGGCCTCCATCTCGCGCAGTTGCCGGACGTGCCGTTCCAGCTCCGCGGCGGTGTCGTTGAACGTGCGCGCCACGTCGGCCAGTTCGTCGGAGCCCCGTACCGAGACCCTGGCCCGCAGCTCGCCCTCGCCCAGCAGGCGTGCCGCCCTGCCGAGCTCACGCACCGGGCGCAGCACGCCACGGGTGGCCAGCAGCGCCAGGACGACCGCGAACACCAGGCTCGCCCCGCCGGTCAGCCAGGCGAATCCGGCCAGAGCGTCGACGCTCCGCTGTTCGGGACGCAGACTGCGGGCGAGGTAGACCTCGATGCCGGAGATCCGTGTCGGCAGGTCCCGTTCGTCGATCAGCAACGGTGTGCCGATGATCAGGAAGGGCGCGTCCTGCCACACCACGCGTTGCCACACGAGATCACCGGCCGCCACCCTGCGC
The DNA here is from genome assembly GCF_039525605.1 of Nonomuraea longicatena. Classification (NCBI taxonomy): domain Bacteria; kingdom Bacillati; phylum Actinomycetota; class Actinomycetes; order Streptosporangiales; family Streptosporangiaceae; genus Nonomuraea; species Nonomuraea longicatena. The sequence goes on from NZ_BAAAHQ010000025.1 coordinate 57,239, forward strand.
CGCAACTCCGGCGGAACCATCCCGAGCTCCAGGGCCGGGGTGTTCCCGCCCGGCCCCCCGGGCCCCGGTGGCGGACCCGGCGCCGGGCCCACCTGCGCGTACGCCCGGCGGTAGCGAACGACCACGGAGCTGTTCCCGTCGGCCACGGCGCGCGCGATCCGGTCGAGCTCTTCCTGGTCCGGCTCCGCACTCCGCAACGGGAAGATCGCCTGCAGGCGGTTGGTCATCGTCTGGGCGGCGGCATCCTGCGCCCGCTCCAGGATGGCCCTGCGGGCCTGGACATAGCTCCCGCCGGCCACCGCCGACGCGGTGACGACGCACAGCAGGGCGAAGGCGAACAGCAGCCGGGCGCGCAGTCCCAGGCTCGGCCGGGAGGTCACCGGCGGCTCACACCGGCCCGAACCGGTAGCCGAACCCACGCACCGTCTGCACGTAGACGGGCGCCGCCGAGTCGTCCTCGATCTTCGCGCGCAACCGCTGCACGCAGGCGTCCACGAGACGCGAGTCACCGAAGTAGCCGTGCTCCCACACCGACTCCAGCAGTTGCTGGCGGCTGTGCACCCGGCCCGGCGTGCCGGACAGTTCGAGCAGCAGGCGCAACTCGGTCGGGGCGAGGCCGACCACCACGCCACGGCTGGTGACCACCAGGCCGGCCCGATCGATGGTCAGCTCACCGTGCCGCTCCAGCTCCGCCCGGTCCCGGCCGATCCGCCGGAGCACCGCGCGGATGCGCGCCTCCAGTACCCTGGGCTGCACCGGCTTGACCACGTAGTCGTCGGCGCCCGCCTCCAGCCCGGCCACCACGTCGATGTCGTCGCCGCGCGCGGTCAGCATGATGATCGGCACCTGCCCGACGGCCCGCATGCGGCGGCAGACCTCGAAGCCGTCCATGCCGGGCAACATCAGATCGAGCACGACGACGTCGGGCAGGTCCATCCGCAGCCGGTCCAGCCCCTGTTCGCCGGACCCCACCGCGCCCACCCGGTACCCGTGCCGGGTCAGGGCCAGTTCGAGGCCCTCCCGTACGGCAGGGTCGTCCTCGATCAACAACACTCGCGACATGCCGCCGAGTTTCACAGCAGGCCCCCGTAGCTCGTCGCCGGTCAACCCCTCCACTGTCGGTCGGCGGTGTCCGCGTCTCATTCGCACCGTGTCATGGTCGTGTCACGGTCGCGCCGTCGAGAAACGGTGACATCCGACGCACGACGCACGCACATTCGGCGCCAATCGTAGTCGGCATGACCGAACCAGGCACCCTCCCTCCTCGGCCCCGTGACCGGTTGTACGCCGCCGCCACCTTGGCGCTCGCCGTGCTTCTGCTGCCGGTGGCGCTCGCCCGCCGTCCGGGGCGGGCCCGGGAACTGGCCTGCGGCTGGGCGTTGCGAATGCGCTTCCCCGCCGAGGACCTCACCGGGCTCACCGACGGCACCCTGGCGGCGTTCACGGCGGCGCGCACCGAGGCGCTCTGGCGTCACGGCCAGCTCATCGGCCTCACCTCGGGGTATCGCGACCCCCATGTGCAGCAACGGATGTTCGACGAGGAGGTGCGCCGCACCGGCTCCCCGGCCTCGGCCCGCACGCTGGTGCTGCCACCGGCGGAATCCAACCACGTCAAGGGCGTCGCGCTGGACGTACGTCCGCATGAGGGCGCCCGCTGGCTGGAGGAGCACGGCGCCCGCCACGACCTCTACCGCATCTACGACAACGAGTGGTGGCACTTCGAGTACCGCCCGGACCGGGGCGGCAGGCCGCCACGACGGCGACCGCACCCCGGCGTGGTCTACCTGAGGTCGCGCTGAGGCGACGGCTACGAGGCGGCTTCCAGCGGCAGCTCGGCGCCGCGCCAGGTGGCGGCCAGCTCCTGAACCGGTATGCCGAGCGCCTCGCCCAGGCCGACGATCGTGCCGAATCCGGGGGACGGCAGCCGTCCGGTCTCGATCTTGCGGAGGGTCTCCGGCGAGATTCCGGCCGCGTGGGCGACCTCCGCCGGGTCGCGTCCGGCTCGGGCGTGACGCAGCAGGGCGCCGAGACGCCTGCCGGCTTCGATCTGCTCGGGTGTGAGCGGTTGGCGCACCATGCCCTCAGCATAGAGTTGGTATTACTATACCGGCAAGTGCTACGGTCTCGGTATTACTATACCGAGCACCCCGAGACATGAGGCCCCCGTGATCGAGCTGAAGACACCCGCCGAGATCCAACGCATGCACACCACCGGCCGATTCGTCGCCGAGGTCCTCTCCGAGCTCGGCCGCCTCGCCGACGTGGGTGTCAACCTCCTCGACCTCGAACACCACGCACGCGACCTGATCGGCGCCCGGGGCGCGAAATCCTGCTACTGGGACTACGCGCCGTCCTTCGGGCGCGGCCCGTTCCGCAACGTCGTCTGCCTGTCGGTGAACGACGCCGTCCTGCACGGCCTGCCCCACGACTACACCCTGCGGGACGGCGACGTCCTCACCGCCGACCTCGCGGTCAGCATCGACGGCTGGGCCGCGGACTCCGCACGCACCCTCGTCGTCGGAACCGCCGCCGAAGAGGACCTGCGCGTCATCCGCGCCACCGAGGAAGCCCTGGAGGCGGCGATCGAGGCGGCACGCCCGGGCAACCGCCTGGGCGACATCTCCGCAGCCGTCTGGACGGTGGCCCGCGACCACGGTTACCCCGTCAACACCGAGTACGGCGGACACGGCATCGGCCGCACCATGCACGAGAGCCCCCACGTACCGAACAAGGGCAGGCCCGGACGCGGCCTCACGCTCCGGCCGGGCCTGACCCTCGCCCTCGAACCCTGGTTCGCCCGCACGACCGACCGGATCGTCCACGACGCCGACGGCTGGACCATCCGGTCGGCGGACGGCTCGCGGACGGCCCACTCCGAGCACACGGTGGCCGTCACCGAGGACGGCCCCCTGGTCCTGACCCGGCGCGAAGACGAGAACCCGGCGTCACGGGCCGATCCCACCGGCCGCCTGTCCGCGAGCGACGCCTGACGGCCGTAGCCCGCGCGACAGGGGCCGCGCGGGCTACGGTGCAGGGAACTTCCCGAGCTGCCGCATCACCGAGAGCCCGTCGACGACCGCCCAGGTCTCGATGATCCGCCCGTCGGCGAAGCGGACGGTCAGGACCTCCTTGTACGTGACGGACCTGCCGGTCGGCCCGATGCCCAGGTACTCGCCCCGATGGGTTCCGGTGACCGTGTTCCTGGTGACCACCTTGTCCCCCTCGGCGATCATGTCGTCGATGTGCACGTCGAGGTCGGGAAAGGCCCGATGCAGCGCCACCAGCACCTCCTTCATCGCCTGTGTCCCCTTCGTGACGATGGGCAGAGGCGTGTGGATCAGCAGCTCCGGGTGGACGACCTCGTCGATCGTCCTGGCGACGATCTCCGCGTCGCCACTGCTGACGGCGTCGTGGAAGCGCCGGAGCACCGCCTTGTTGGCCATGGTCTCGATAGTGGTCATGTGGTCGCTCCTCAGATCGGGATGTCGAGACGGACGTACGGGTACCGGGGTCACCAGCCGTAGGGGCCGAACCGTCCCCAGACGACGAACGCGCAGAGCGCGAGCAGAACGGCGGTGAACAGCAGCCCGGAGGGCTCCTTCCTGCGAAGGTGCAGGGCCATGGCCAGGATCATCATGATCGCCAGCCCGGTCGCGGCGATCGGCGTCAGGACGGGTGCGATCCCGGTGACGGCCGGCGCGAGCAGCCCGATCGCGCCCAGCACTTCCGCGACGCCCATGGATCGCAGGGCCGTCCTGGAGAACGATCGCGCCCACGGGTACCTGTCTGCCTGCTTGTCCTTGGGCTGGAGAAGTTTCCCCAGGCCGGACATGGCGAACAGGGCGGCGAGGATCGTCTGCACGATCCACAAGGTCACGTTCACGGTGGCGTCTCACCCGCTGTCGTGGTCCGGGGCGGAAGGCCGGGAGGGTTGTCGCTCATGTCCAGGCGACGAACGAGCGCCCGCCGAGGGGACACCCGGCTCAGAACTGTCGGAGGCGCCGGGTCAGGAACCGCCGCTCGGAGGTCGAGACGGCCAGTTCGAGAGCGCGCCGGTAGGCCGTACGGGCCTCGGCGTCGCGGCCCAGCCGCCGCAGCAACTCTCCGCGCGTCGAGTGGAAGTACAGGTAGCCGTCCAGGTCGAGGTCGTCCACGGCGCGCAACGCCGAGACGGGATCGCCGGCCTGGGCGATCGCCACGGCCCGGTTGAGCTCGACGATCGCCGAGCCGGTCAGCTCGGCCAGCCGCCGGTACAACTCGGCGACCTGCGGCCAGTCGATCCGCTCACGCGCCTGGAGGGAGGCGATGGCGGCCTGCACGACGTACGCGCCGCGCCCGCCCAGCGCCATCGCCCGATCCAGCGCCGCCCGCCCCGCCGCGAGCTGCCGCAGGTCCCACAACGACCGATCCTGATCGTCGAGCAGGACGAGGTCGTCACCGGAGAACCGCGCCCGCCGCCGCGCGTGGTGGATCGACATCAGCGCCAGCAGCCCGTGCGCCTCGGGTTCCCGAGGCATCAGCCCGGCCAGCACCTGTCCCAGCCGGATGGCCTCGGCACCGAGGTCGACCCGGCCGCTGTAGCCCTCGTTGTAGATCAGGTAGACGACGGCCAGCACCGCGTCGAGCCGTTCGGGCAGCAACCGCGCGCCCGGGACCGCGAACGGGATCCCGGTCGCGGTGATCTTGGTCTTCGCGCGGGTCAGCCGTCGTTTCATGGTCTCCTCCGAGACCACGAACGCTCGGGCGATCTCCGCGGTCGTGAGGCCGCCGAGGGCCCGCAGCGTGAGTGCGACCTGGCCCTCCAACGGCAGCGCCGGATGACAGCAGGTGAAGATCAGCTCAAGCCGCTCGTCCTTGATCGGGGTGTCGTCGAACTCGTCCACGATGGCCTCCGGCGCCCGCAGCAGATGGATCTTCCGGGCCAGGGAGCGCTCCCGCCGGATCCGGTCGATCGCCCGGTTCCGGGCCGTCGTCACCAGCCACGCGCCCGGAGCGTCCGGCACACCTGAAACCGGCCAGCGCTCGGCCGCGAGGGCGAACGCCTCCTGCGCCGCCTCCTCCGCCCGCTCGAAGTCACCGAGGAACCCGACCAACGAGGCCAGCACCCGGCCCCACTGGTCGCGGAACACCTCCTCCAGGACGCTCAGAGCCGCACCACCGGCCTGACCTCCACGGTGCCGCCGAACCGCAGGGCCGGGACGCGCGCCGCCAGTTCGAGCGCTTCGTCCAGATCGGCGGCCTCGATCAGGCAGAAGCCGCCCAGCACCTCTTTGGTGTCGGCGAACGGGCCGTCGGTCATCAGCGTCCGGCCGCCCGACAGCCGCACGCAGGTCGCCGTCTCCGCCGACTGCAACTGCGCGGCGCCGACGTGGCGCTCGTCGTCGGCCATCGCGAAGTAGTCGGCGTAGGCCGCCTCGCGCTCCTCCTCCGAAGACGTCTCCAGATAGCCGGGCGCGGCGTAGATCAGCAGCGCGTACTGCATCGCAACCTCCAGGGCGGTGGGCTCTCACCGGTACGACGAACGAGGGGCCGCCCAGGGGACACCCTCGCCGATCCGATCTTCGCCGCCGGAGGGTCAGTGCCTGCGCGGCGAGGGCTGGGCGGCCACCCGGCAGGCCAGTTGCAGCAGCAGGCGGTGCTCGGCGTTGTCGCCGTCCACGTCGAGCAGGTCGAGCAGGCGCTGCACCCGGTTGGCGACCGTGTTGCGGTGCACGCGGAGTGCGGCCGCCGCCTCACGGGGCGAGCCCGGGTGGTCGAAGAACGCCTGAAGGGTACGGAGGGCCTCGTCCCTGCGCCGGGGGCCCAGTTCGTCGAGCGGGGCCAGGAGCCGGTCGACCACGACGCGGGAGCTGTTCATGGCGTACCACTGCAGCAGGACGCGGCGGAAGCCGAGGTCTCGGAAGGCGAGCGGGCGGTCCTGGTGGCGGGCGGTGCGTGCGGCCGCGCTGCCGGCGCGGGCCTCGGTGGCGGAGGTCTGCAGCCCTTCGAGGCCCTGGTAGGACCCGCCGACGCCGCAGTACAGCCGCAGGCCGGTGAACTGCTCCTTGAGCCGGGCCAGGACGGCGGACGCCGTCCTGGCGACGGCCTTCGGCTGGGCGGCGGTGGGCTCGGCGTGCTCGGTCCGCACCAGCGTGAGGGCGCTGCCCGCGTCCGCCCGCTGCCAGCCGGCGCCGTCGTTCAGCGCCGACTGCAGCGCCAGCCGCCGGGCCTCGACCGTGAGCTCGTGCCGGGCGGTCTCGCCGCCGGTGAGGCCGTCGAGATTGTCCAGTTCGATGTGGATCACGGTGTGCCAGCCGTCGACGACGAAGCCCGCGCGCCGCGTCCTGGCGAGGAGGGGTCCGGCGTCCTCGGGCGCGCTGAGCAGCAGCTCGGCGAGCAGCGCCGCCCGCGACGCGGCCGGCCCCTCAGAGGTACGGCGGGCCCGCTCGATCGCGTGCCCGGCGAGCGAGGCGGCCCGGTGCAGCACCAGGCGGACGACCGTGTCGGAGGCGTCCCCGGCCGGTGCGCAGTGCAGCCGCGCCGGTACCGTTCCGGACACCGTGACGGGTACGCCGTCGCCGTCGGGGCCCGGCGCGACGGAGACGGCCCGGCCGAGCTCGCGGCCGGCGAGCGCGGCCAGTTCGCCGATCGGGTCGGGTCCGGGTTCCGCACGGTCGAGGGCCGCCAGCGCGGTCGCCGCCCGGGGGATCACGCGCATCGGCCCGAGGGCGATCTCCTGTTCGATCGCGATCACCAGTCGCGCGAGGTCGGTGCCCCGGGCCACGGCCAGCAGCGACAGCCCGTACCGTTCGGTCAGCCTGCTGACCGTCAGCGGCAGGGGCCGGTCGAGGGGCAGCCCGACGAGGGCGAGCGCGGCCACGTTCGCGCCGGCGGCGAAGCGTACGGCGACGTCGAGCAGGTCGGGGTTGATCTCGTCGGAGGACCTCCCGGTGCAGACCCCGACCTGACCGTGCCCCGCGTGCGGGACGGCCCGGATGTCCTCGATGAGGGTGACCCCGCCGATCTTCCGGGCGTGGCCGGCGTCGCACAGCACGGTGACGACCCGGCCGATGTCGGGGCGGAGCAGGATTTCGCTGACCACCGTCATCCGTCGCACGGTAGCCCCGATGTGCGGTCACCACAAGACTCGGAGTCAAGATGTGCGATCGCACATATCCGTGATGGCGGGTCTGACTTAGTGTCGTGCTCAACCGTCCCCGCCCCCCAGGGAGCGCACACATGATCGATGCCAAACCGCTCGACGTCGCGGACGGCATGCGCCGCCGCCGCATGCACCGGATCTTCGCCGACCGCCCGGTGCCCCGCGAGGTCCTGGGCAGGATGGCGTGGGCGGCGGCCCGCGCCCAGCAGGCGCGCTCGGGCGTACGCCACGTGGTCGTCGCCGACGATCCGGTGCTCATGGCCGCCGCGCGGCAGGTGCTGCCCGGCTTCCTCAACAACGCCCCGGCCATGCTCGCCCTCTGCACCGACCTCACCCAAGCCGACGCCTCAGGCGGCCCGCGCCTGGTCGAGCACGTCAGCCGCCTGGACTCCGGCGCCGCCTGCGCCCATCTCGCGCTCATGGCACAGACCCTGGACCTGGGTGTCTGTACCGTCACCAGCTGGGCGGACGAGGCGGTCCGCGCCCTGTTCGGCCTGCCCGAGCACATCCGCCCCGACGTGACGGTGGCCGTCGGCTACATCGACGCGCAGACCGCCGCTCCCGCGGTCAGGGGATTCACCTCGGGGCTGCACCACAACGCCTTCGGCGCGCCCTTCGCGGACGGTACGCGGTGAACGCGGCCGACGAACGGCTCGGCCGCGCCCTCCACGAGACCGTCACCGTGCTGGTCTGCAGCGCGCCGCTCGCCTTCGACGAGACCAGGCTGCTGGCGGCCTACCGCATGCTCGACGCGGCCGACCGGCTCATGCGGATCATGGCCGACGACGACGATGACTTCCTCCGGCGGGCGCAGGCCGACTTCGCCGCCCACCGGGGCCTGGCCATGACGGACCAGGCGGCTTTCACCGCGTGGCTGTCGCGGTACGTGAGCGAGTTCGCCGCGCAGGCGCTCCGCCGTACCCGCGCGGAAGGGGTGTGAACGGCATGGGCGTCGAAGCGCGCATCAGGGAACTCGGCCTCGTCCTGCCCGCGCCGCTCGTCCCGCCGGACGGGCTGCGGCTGCCCTTCCCGTCCGTGCGGGTGCGGGGAAACCGCGGCTACCTGTCCGGACACGGGCCGTTGCTGCCCGACTGGTCCGTGGACGGGCCTGCCGGGCGGGTCGGCGCCGAGGTGAGCGTGGAAGAGGGCTACGCGGCGGCCCGGGCGACCGGGCTGCACATGCTCACCAGCCTGCGCGCGGCCCTCGGCGACCTCGACCGGGTCACCGCCTGGCTGCGCGTGTTCGGCATGGTCAACGCGGCGCCCGGCTTCACCCGCATGCCCGCGGTCGTCAACGGCTTCTCCGACCTGATCCACGAGCTGTGGCCGCAGGAGAGCGCTGCGCACGCGCGCTCGGCCGTCGGGGTCGCCTCGCTCCCGTTCGGCATCCCCGTGGAGATCGAGGCCGAAGTGGAGATCGACGGATGAACCATCAGGAGGTGGATTCGTGAACAGCATCACTCTCGACGACGTCGAGGACCTCGCGCTCGGCGCGGTCGTCCTGGGCACCGGCGGAGGCGGTGATCCCTACATCGCGAAGATCATGCTGCGCGAGGCCATCGCCAAGCACGGCCCGATCGAGATCGTCGACGCCACCGACCTCGACCCGGACGGCCTGCTCCTGCCGATCTGCATGGTCGGGGCGCCCACGGTGGTCGTGGAGAAGTTCCCGAACGGCAACGAGGCCGCGCGCGTGCTCAGAGCCTTGGAAAGCCATCTCGGCCGCACCGGGGTGGCGGTGCTACCACTGGAGAACGGCGGCCTGAACTCGCTGTTCCCGCTCGTGGTCGCCGCCGAACTGGGGCTGCCGTGCGTGGACGCCGACGCGATCAGGCGGGCCTTCCCGCAGATCGAGATGAGCCTGTTCACCCTCGCCGGGCTGTCGTCCACCCCGATGACCATGGCCGATTCCATGGGCAACTACGTCTTCTTCGACTCCGTCGACAACGCCACGGGGGAGAAGCTGGCGCGCGCGTGCGTGGCGCAGATGGGCATGCTCGCCGTGGTGAGCGCCTACGCCGTCACCGCCGGCGAATGCGCGCGATTCGGCGCGAACGGCTCGCTGACCTACTGCCTGGAGATCGGCCGCCGGATCCGCGCGATCCAGGAGGGCAGGCCGGGGGCCTACGCCGAGTTCCTCCGCTTCTGCGAGGCGGAGATCCTGTTCACCGGCAAGGTCGCCGACATCGAACGCCGAACCACCGGCGGCTGGGCGCGCGGCACGATCACGCTGATCCACCTCGACGACCCGCGCCGGGCCATGCGGGTGGAGGTGCAGAACGAGAACCTGATCGCCTTCGAGGACGGCGAGCCGAAGGCGATGGTCCCCGACCTCATCACCCTGCTCGACACCGAGACCGGCACCGCCATGACCACCGAGTCCGTCGCCTACGGCCAGCGCCTGCACGTGATCGCGATGCCGGCGTTGCCGCAGTGGCACACGCCGGAAGGGCTCGCGCTGGCCGGGCCGCGCGCGTTCGGCTACGACCTCGACTTCACGCCCATCGGAGGGTCCCGATGACGACTGTCCGCATCGGCATCGACGTCGGCGGCACCAACACCGACGTCGTGGCCGTCGACTCCGGCGGGAACGTCGTGACCTGGCACAAGACCCCCACCACCGCGACGCTCTTCGACGGCATCGGGACCGGCCTCGCGGCCGTGCTCGCGAGGGTGCGTCCCGCCGACGTCAGCCACGTGATGCTCGGCACCACGCACCCGGTCAACGCGCTCATCGCCAGAAGCAACCTGGCCCGGGTCGGCGTGCTGCGCATCGGCGCCCCCGCCACGCTGTCGATCTCACCGCTGGCCGACTGGCCCCGCGACCTGGCCGACCTGGTCTGCGCGTACAGCGCGATCGTGCGCGGCGGCCACGAGTTCGACGGCAGCGAGATGGGCCCCCTCGACGAGGACGCCGTCCGCGCCTTCGCCAAAGCCTGCGGCGCCACGGTCGACGTCATCGCACTGACCGGCGTGCACTCCCCGGCCAACCCCGCGCACGAGATCCGCGCCGGGCAGATCCTCGCCGAGGAACTGGGCCAGGGCTTCCCCATCACCCTGGGACACCAGATCGGCGGGCTGGGGCTGCTCGAACGCGAGAACTCCGCGACGCTCAACGCGGCTCTGCGTTTCGTCGGCGCCGAGGTGGTGGCCGGGCTCGAACAGGCGCTGTCCGCCCACGACCTGCGGGCCGAGATCTACATGACGCAGAACGACGGCACGCTGCTGAGCGCGGCGGAAGCGGCCCGCCGGCCGGTCATGACGATCGGCTCCGGCCCGACGAACTCCATGCGCGGCGCGGCCCACCTGTCCGGGCTGACGGACGCGATCATCATGGACGTCGGCGGCACCTCCACCGACGTCGGCATGCTGGTGGGCGGCTTCCCGCGCGAGTCGGCACTGCCCGTCGAGATCGGCGGGGTGCGCACGAACTACCGCATGCCCGACCTCATCTCCGTCGGGCTGGGCGGCGGAACCGTGGTCCGCGCGGACGAGCGCCTGCGGATCGGGCCGGACAGCGTCGCCCACCGCCTGACCGAGCGGGCCCGCGTCTTCGGCGGGGACACTCTCACCCTCACCGACGTGTCGGTCCTGGCCGGACGCCTGACGGCAGGCGAGCCCGGCCGCGCCGCCGACGTGCCCCGCTCGCTCGCCGAACAGGTTGTGGCCTGGGTCGACGACCAGATCGGCGCGCTGGCCGACCGGATCAAGGTGGCCCGCTCCGACCTGCCCCTGGTCGCCGTCGGCGGTGGCGCGCACCTGATCCCGGACGAGATCCCCGGTGTCAGCGCCGTGCACCGCCACGAGTACGCCTCGGTCGCCAACGCCATCGGCGCCGCCATCGCCGAGGCGTCCGGGACGCTCGACCGGACCTTCCAGTTCTCCGTCGGCGGACGCGAAGCCTGTCTTGAGACCGCCAAGCGGGCCGCCGTCGACGCCGCCGTACGGGCCGGAGCCGATCCCGCCGGTGTCCGCATCACCTCCGTCACCGAGATCCCCCTCTCCTACCTGCCGGGCGACAGCGTCCGCGTCCAGGTCAAGGCCACCGGCCCGCTGACCTGACCCCTGCGCTGAGGGGTGGCCCGCCCGGGTGAGGCGACGGGCCACCCCTCAGGCCGTGCCCGTCCGGGGGCGGTGATGAGCCACCTCTCAGACCGTCCGCCGAGTCAGCTCTCAGGCTGTCCGCCGGGCCGCCACGAAGCCGAGGTGTTTCGGCCGGCACAGAACCGCGGACGCCCGATCTTGCGATAGACCGGAATGTGCGCTCATTCTTCACCCGCCGTCGCGAGCCGCCCGAGGTCGGTCCCCACAGCACCGACGCCGAGCTCCTCGCGGCCGTCGCGGCCGACCGGGTGGAGGCGCTGAAGCTCCTGCACCAGCGGCACGCGCCCTGGCTGCGCGTACGGCTGGCCCGCCGATGCTCCGACGCCGACCTCGTGGACGACGCGATCCAGGACACCTTCGTCGCCGTCTGGCGCGGCGCGCGTCGCTACCGAGCGTCGGAAGGCGAGGCGGCGGCGTGGATCTGGACCATCGCGATCCGCAGGCTGATCTCCGCGCTGCGCGGCAGCGGCGCCCCCCGGCAGACCGCCGCGCTCGACGACGGGCACCCGGAGGGCGGCCGGCTGATCACCGAGTCGGCCGAGGACACGGTCCTGGTCGGAGTGGAGCACGGGGACCTGGGCACCGCGCTGGCCAGGCTGTCGCCGGATCTGCGCGCCGCCATCCGGGCCACCGTCCTCGACGGACTCACCGTGCGTGAGGCGGCCCTGCTCCTCGGCGTGCCGGAGGGAACCGTGAAAACCCGCGTGATGCGGGCCAAGGCCCAGCTCAGGGAGTATCTCGCATGAACCCGCAATGGCACCTGCCGCAAGAGCTGATCGAGCAGTACGCCGGCGGCCGTCTCGGGCCGGTCCAGGTGATGTCGGTGGACGGCCATCTCGCCCGGTGTGAGCGCTGCCGGGCGGCGGTGCCGTACGAGAGGGAGTGGCTGGCGGCGAGCTGGGAGCGTGTCGAGGACCTGGTGGACCGGCCCAGGACGCGGCCGTTGGCCCGGCTGCTGCGCCTGTTCGGCGTTCCCGAGCACGTGGCCGCGTTCCTCGCGGCCACTCCCGCTCTCGCCCGGGGATGGCTGGTCGCGGTCACCGCCGTGATCGCCTTCGCGGTGGCCGCCGCCCACCTGGCCGTCCGTGACCCGCAGGCCGGACTCGGCGGCCTGGCGCCGTTCCTGGTGCTCGCGCCGGTGCTGCCGCCGGCGGGCATCGCCTTCGCCTACGGGCCCCGGGTCGATCCCGTCCACGAACTGCAGGCCGCCACCCCCATGGGCGGCGCCAGGTCCCTGCTGCTGCGCGCCGTCGCGGTGCTGGTGACCGCGATCGTGCTGACGGGAGCGGCGACGCCGCTCCTGCCCGGCCCGCCGGGGCTGACGGCGGCCTGGCTCCTGCCCGCCCTCGCGCTGACCTCGGCCACCCTGGCCCTCTCGACCCGATTCTCGCCGCCGACCTCGGCCGCCGCGCTGAGCGCCGCCTGGTTCGGCGCCGTGGTGACCGGCGCCGAACTCACCGGCGACGTGCTGGCGCCGTTCTCGCCCGAGGCCCAGGCCCTGTACGGCGCGGCCGCGCTGATCCTCATCCCCCTCGTCTACCTGCGGCGCGCCCGCTTCGACTCAGGAGAACCCCGATGGACCCGACCGTGACCGTTCGCGGCCTGACCAAGAAGTACGGCCGGAACGTGGTACTCGACGACCTCACCCTGGAGTTCGGCCGGGGGGTGACCGGGCTGCTCGGCCCCAACGGCGCCGGCAAGACCACGCTGCTGCGGAGCCTGGCGACCACCCTGGCGCCGGACGGCGGCAGGGTGCGCGCCCTCGGCCTGGATCCCGAAGACCGGAGCCAGCGGACCGAACTGCGCAGCCGCCTCGGATACCTCCCGCAGGACCCGGGTTTCTACCCCCACTTCACGCTCTTCGAGCTGGTCGACTACGTGGCGATCCTGAAGGAGCTGACGGACCGGCGCGAACGCCACCGGGAGGTGCGCCGGGTCCTCGCGGAGGTGGACCTGGCCGACCGTGCCACGACGAAGGTGCGCAGGCTGTCGGGCGGCATGAAGCAGCGGCTGGCGCTGGCCCAGGCGCTGCTCGGCGAGCCCGACCTGCTCATCCTCGACGAGCCCACGGTCGGTCTGGACCCCGAGCAGCGCATGCGGTTCCGTGCGCTGGTCTCCCGGCTCGGCGAGGACCGTACCGTGCTGCTGTCCACCCACCAGACCGAGGACGTCGCGGCCCTGTGCGAGCGCGTGATCGTGATGAACAGGGGGCGCGTGGCGTTCCAGGGGAGCCCCGGCGAGCTCGCCAGCGTCGCCTCCGGCCAGGTGTGGGTCGCAGGCGCCGCCCCCTCGGGCTCCCGCCTGTTCTGGCGGACCTCGGACGGCCGCTACCGGAGCCTCGGGGCCGGGCCGCCGGGCGCGGCGCCCGCCGCGCCGACCGTCGAGGACGGTTACCTGCTGCTGCTCGGTGAGCCGGTAGGAACGGCGAAGTGATCTTCCGGTCGTTGTTCCTGTTCGAGGTTCTCCGGCTCGTGCGCAGCCCCGTCCCCTGGGGTGCCGCCGCGCTCTGCCTGGGGCTGCGGCTCATCGCGACCTGGCAGTGGCTGCCCGACCTGAGCGTCGAGCCCACGAGCACGTCGGGGGCGATGCTGCTCATGGCGGTGGCCATGATGCTCACGGCCAACCTCGCGACCTCGCGCGACACCCGGGGCGGCCTGCCCGAGACGTTCGGCGCGCTGCCCGGCCACGCGGCGGAGCGGACCAAGGCCGCGACGTGGGCGGCCGTCCTGGTGGGAGCCGGGCTCGCGCTGAGCGTGATGACCGGCTACCTGCTGGCACGTTCCGCGATGGGCCCGGTGGCAGGTGTGTTCGACCCCTACGAGGCGCTGGGCGGAGTGCTGGCCGTGCCCTTCGCCTCGGCACTCGGCGCGATGCTCGGCAGGTGGACTCCCGGGCTGGTCGCCGTCCCCGTCGCGGCCTTCCTGATCGGCGCCTTCACCTGGCTGAACGGTCAGCAGAGCGGCTACGGGAGCTGGTTCCTGCCCGTCGTGCTCTTCCACGGGCCCGACTGGCCGCAGCGTCCGTCGGCGTCGCACGTCGTCTACCTCCTCGCCGCCGTCGTGCTGTTCGCGGCCCTGGCCCTGCTGCGGCACGGGGCCAGGCCGGTGCGGCTGGTCATGGCCCTGGCCGCTGCGGCGGTCGCGGTGCCCACGGGCGCGGCCGCGACCGCCGTGGCGCCGGGGGAGGAGATCAACCGGCGGTTCGAGACCGCGCAGCGGAATCCGGCCGCGTTGCTCGACGACATGGACGCCCGGGTCCGGGAACGCTATTTCGGGCCGGACGCGCGGCGCTGCGAGAAGCACGGCGCCGTCACCTACTGCGCCTTCCGCGACTACGTCGCCTGGATCCCGTCCTGGGTGGCGGCGGTGAACCCCGTGGCGCAGGCGCTGCCCCCGGCGGAGCGTGCGCGGCTGCCGGCCGTGCGGCAGGTCACCGACTCCTGGTCCGACGCGGACGGCGACCAGCGGCCGTCCATCCGTACGCACCTGATGTGGGGGCGGGCCGGAGCGGAGGACACCTACCGGGCCGTACTCGCCGCCCAGCTCATCCGCCCCGTGCTGGGTCTGCGGCCACCGCCGGCGGGCTGCGACCTCCACGGCCGGAGCAGGGCCCTGGTGGGTCTGTGGCTGCTCGGCCAGGCCGTCGCGCCGACCCCGCCGGAGGACCGGGAGATCCAGATCGGCTCGTCCCTCTTCGAGCCGGTGCAGTCGCCGCTGGGCATGCTCCGGTACGGCACTGCCGAGCTGGGCTACGCCCGCAGGCTCCTCGCCATGCCGGAGGCCAGGCAACGGATCTGGACGCACTGGGACACCCTGCTGAAGCCCGGCACGACGCTGGAGCAGGCGCTCCCGCTGCTGGGCCTGCGTCCCGAGTTCGCCGCCGAGCCCACGAGGGGGCGGCCATGCTCGTGATCCAGCTCATCGGGCCGCTCGCACGGGCGATCGACTGGACTCCGCTCGCGGTCACCGGGACGCTCGCCGTGGTCATGGCCTCGGTGATCGAGGCCGGTTCCGCGCTGGGCGTCGGGACCGCTTTCACCCTGCTCAGGATGATGGGCGTGATGCTGGGGGCCGCCGCCGGATTCGCCGTGATCGACGAGCTGACCGTGAGCACCGGGGCGGTCCCGGTGCCCCGCTGGCTCCGCCAGTGGCTGCGCTGCGGCTTCGGCGGCCTCACCGCCGGGCTGAGCTGGGGGATCGCGTGCGCCGTCGCCGTGGCCCGGCTACCGGAGGGCGGCCATCTCAAGGTGGCGGGGATGGCGGTGGAGGCCGCGGTGTGCATCGCGATCGGCCTGCTGACGGCCTCGATCGCCGGGCGTACGCACCAGGGGAAGGCGGCCGCCCTCGCGGGCATGGGGGCTCTGCTGGTGATCGTCGCGGTGAGCCTGGTGCTGCGGGGACCGTACTGGCCGTGGCTCTACCCGGACGAGGAGAACTGGGAGGTCGTGCACCACGGGTGGCTGGCCCTGCTGCCGCTCACCCTCGCCGCCCTGAGCTGGGCGAACCGGGATCTACGCTGAGTCGTCGGCCTTCTTTCGCACCGGCCCGCCGTCGGCCCCCTGCGAGCGGTTACGGCGGGGTTATGCGGCTGGTCGCATGATCTTGCGGTACCACCCCGTCGTCGACCGTGAAAGATCGTATGAAGAACATCATCGCGCTCGCAGCCGTCCCATTCCTGCTCATCAGCCTGATTCCCGGTGGCGCCGCCGACGCGGCCACTCCCGCGCGGCGCATCGCCTGGGCGCCGTGCCCCGACGACGCGACCACCGAGTGCGGCACGCTGAAGGTGCCCGTCGACTGGGACACCCCGAGCGGCGCCACCGTCGACCTGGCGGTGGCTCGGCGTAAGGCCGCCGGCCCGGCGTCCCGGGTCGGCTCCCTGGTCGTCAACCCCGGCGGGCCGGGCGGTTCCGGCGTCGACTTCGTGGTCCGCGGCAGCGGCTACTTCAGCGCCGAGCTGCGAGGCCGCTTCGACCTCGTCGGCTTCGACCCGCGAGGGACGGGCCGCAGCCACCCGGTGGTCTGCTCGGCAGCGCTGATGCGCGAACGTCCGCATCCGTTCGTCAAGAGTCAGGCGGACATGGACGCCTGGGTGTCGTTCAACCGACGACTACGGGAGGACTGCCGGGCGCGTACCGGACCGTTGTACGACCGGGTGAGTTCGCTCGACGTCGCGCGCGACGTGGAGGCGTTACGAGCGGCGCTGGGCGACGACAAGCTCACCTACTACGGTGTCTCGCACGGCACCCTGATCGGCCAGGCGTACGCCGAGCGTTTCCCCGGCAAGGTCAGGGCGCTCGCGCTGGACTCGAACTTCGACCACAGTGTGAACACCGCGAGCTACTTGACCACCGCGGCCGCCCACACGGCGGGGGCGTTCGACCGGTTCGTCACCTGGTGCGAGGCGACGGCGTCGTGCGCGCTGCACGGCCAGGACGTCCGGGCGTTCTGGAAGGGCCTTCTCCAGCGGGCCGACCGAGATGGTGGCGTTGCCGACGACCGCTGCGACCTCGCAGCCCTTGGCCGTCAGCAGCAGCTCCAGGCCGCTGGACAGCAGGACGTCGTCCTCGGCGATCACGATCCGCACGGCACCTCCTGACCGATCACCACGCGCACGGTACCCGGACGGCGAGCGTGGTGGGGCCGCCCGGCGGGCTGTCGAGGCGGACGACGCCGTCCAGGGCGGCCACCCGCCGCCGGATCCCGGCGATCCCGGTGCCCGCCGTCTCGTCGGCGCCGCCGCGCCCGTCGTCGGTGACCTCGACGGACAGCAGGTCGCCGGCGCGTTCGACCCGGAGGGCCGCCCGCGTGGCGGCGGCGTGCTTGGTCACGTTCGTCGGCGCCTCGGCGATCACGTAGTAGGCCATCGCCTCCACGGTCGCCGGGAGCGCGCCCAGATCGGCGAGTTCGACGCGGACCGGCACACCCGACTGGGCGGCCAGCGCCGCCAGCGCCCCGTCGAGCCCCCGGTCGGCGAGGATCGGCGGGTAGATCGTCTGGAGCACCGCGCGGAGCTCGGTCATGGCCTCCTCCGTCGTCTCGTGCGCCTGCCGGATCAGCGCCGCCACCGCGCCGGGGTCGTCGGCGAGGGACTCCCGGGCGAGTCCCAGCTGCATGGCGATGGTCACCAGGCGCGCCTGCGTCCCGTCGTGCAGATCGCGTTCGATCCGCTGGAGCTCCGCGCCATGGGCGTGGACCACGCCGACCCGGCTATTGGTCAGTACGTCGACCCGCTCGGTGAGCCGCTCACGGGCCGAGGGCGTGAGCACCGCCAGGCACAGCCGCGCGTGGATCCGCGCCAGCGCCGGGAGCGCCCACCAGGCCGCCGCACCGAGGACGGCGATCTGGACAGACCCTCCGATCAACGCGGTCGCCCAGTCGCTCACCCGGACGTCGAGTACGGACACCAGGCTGGGACGCGCGTCGGCGGGAAACGCCCACCACGACGACATCGCCACTGCGGCGACCAGGATGTTGCCCAGGCACAGCAGGGCGGCCAGCCCGAGCGGGAACCCGACGACGACATGTGTGAGCGCCCAGACGAGATTCCGCCACCCGGCTGCCCGGCCGGCGGCCGGAACGCCGAGCATGCGGGCGGCCCGGCGCCGATGCCGCTCCACCCACCTCCGCGCCGCCGGCGGCGCGAGCAGCACCGGCAGCACCACCGCCGTGGCCACGGCGGTGGCCAGCGTCATCAGAAGGTACGCAGAACCGGACAACGCCCGACCACGCATGCCTACCTCCTCGTCCAGACCGGTTCGGGGACGATTGTCCGCCACCGGGTTCCGTCGGACACTACAGCGGGCTGTACCGACGCGCGTGCGGCCGGCTGTATGGCCCCGGAACCTCGCACGGGCATAGCGTCCCCGACCATGAAACCGACCTTTCCGCAGGTCCGTGCCCGCCTGCCCGCCACCGACCGCGCCCGTCGCATCGGCACCATGGTCCTCAACAACGGCGGCCCCGGCGAGAGCACGCTCGGCATGCCCCTGCGGGTGCGCGCGGCCATGAAGGACGTCGGCGCGCGCTACGACCTCATCGGCCTGGACCCGCGCTTCGTCGGGCGCAGCACACCGCTCGACTGCGGCTGGCCGATCGGGAGGTGGATCCGCTCGGCCGGCCAGACCCGCGCCCGGTTCGATCACCAGGTGGCGGTGCAGCGCGACCTGGCCGAGCGCTGCGCCCGGCGTCACGCCGACGTGCTCCCGTACGCGAACACGCGCGACACCGCCCGCGACATCGACCTCGTGCGCCGGGTCCTCGCCGAACGCCGGATCTCCTTCCTCGGCTACTCCTACGGCGCCTACCTGGGCGCGGTCTACACCCAGATGTTCCCCGGCCGCACCGACCGCGTCGTCCTGGACAGCGCGGGCGACCCGCGCGAGTGGGGCCCGAGGGCGATCCAGGGCACCGAGGACGAGGCGGAACGCGCCCTGCGCGGGTGGGCGGCCTGGGCCGCCGACCGTCACGTCACCTACGGCCTGGGCGCCACCCCCGCCCGCGTGCTCGCCACCGTGACCGCGATCGTCGCCGCCGCGCAGGAGCGCCCGCTGCGCGTCGGCCCCCATGAGGTGGACGAACAGACGATCCCCTACCTCCTGTCCGTCGGCTCCGGCGACGACCGTCCTGCGGCCCGTGCGGAGTTCACCTCCACCGTCAGGACCCTGAACACGGCCGCGCACGGCCGCCCGGCCGACCCCGGCCCCGGACTCGACGGGCTCCTCACCTTCGTCCTGACCCGCGCGGGCTCCCCGCTGGCCGGCCCGGCGGCCGCGATCGTCTGCGGTGACCGCGCCGCGCCGCGCGACCCCGGCACCTACTGGAACGACGTGCGGCGCAGCCGCGCCCGCCATCCCCTCTTCGGCCCCCTCAAGAACAACATCTGGCCCTGTGCCTTCTGGCCGAGCCTCCCGCGCGAGCGCCCCACCCGCATCGGCAACGCGACGCCCGCGCTGATCGTGTCCGCCACCGGCGACACCGCCACCACCTACGAGGGCAGCAAGGCCATGCACCGGGCGCTGACCGGTTCCCGCCTGCTCACCCTGCGCGGCACCACGGCCCACGGGATCTACGGCGAGTACGGCAACGCCTGCGTGGACGCCGAGGTCAACGCCTACCTGGCCACCGGCGTCCTCCCCGCCGCGAACCCGGGCTGCGGGCCCTGACCCCGTCGCGGCGGCGCGGCGGCCGTGGCGCGTTCAACGGAAGGAGCGACGGTAGGCGGCCGGGGTGGTGCGCAGGGCGGTATGGAAGCGGCGGCGGAGGTTGACCGCCGAGGAGAGGCCGACGCGGGTGGCGATGGTCTCGACGGGCAGGTCGGTCTCCTCCAGCAGGGCACGGGTGGCGGCCAGTCGGCGTTCCTGCAGCCAGCGGGCGGGAGTGACACCGAGCTGATCGGTGAACTGGCGGGTCAGCGTGCGGGGGGAGACGCCGGAGAAGGCGGCCATGTCCTTGACGGTGACCTGGTCGGGCAGGTGCGAGAGGAGCCAGTCGAGCAAGGGGGCCAGAGAGTCCGGCATAGGGCCGGTGGTGGGCAGGGGAGGGTACTGCCGCTGGCAGCCCTCGCGGTGCGGACCGGCGGCGAGCTGGCGGCCGATGCGCATGGCGTGGGCCGCGCCGTACTCCTGCAGGACCTGGTGGAGGCAGAGGTCGAGGGTCGCGGCCGAGGCTCCGGCGGTGGCGACGTCGCCGTGGTCGACGTAGATGACGGTGTCGTCGGGGATGACGCGAGGGTGGCGGGCGGCGAGTTCGCCGGACAGTTCCCAGTGGACGGAGGCGCGGCGGCCGTCCAGGAGGCCCAGGGCGGCGGGGATGAAGATTCCCGCGCAGACGGCGACGATGCGGGCGCCTCGGGCATGGGCGCGGGACACCGCGTGGAGCACGGCGGGCGAGGGGGCGAGGGTCCAGCTCGCGATGACCACGGTGTCGGCGTCGTCGAGGGCTTCGAGTCCGGTGTCCACCTGGATGGGTACGCCGAGGGTGGAGGGCAGGGAGCCGGGATGTTCGGCGCACAGGCTGAAGCTGTAGTGCTGGGGGATGTCGGGGCCGTGGTAGCCGAAGACGGCTGAGGCGGAGGTGACCGGGTAGAGCTCCTGGTTCGGGGCGACCAGGGCGACCACACGATGCGGGCTGAGGGGCGCCGGCGGTGTTTCCGGGCAGTCCAGGGCCATGGCGCAAATGTACCTAATGATGTCATCAGGGACACCGGTGGGCTGATCTGGAAAAATCCAGAATTGGGGCTCATGTGGACCAGGAACTTCATCTTCTACTTCGGGGCCCGCACGATCTCGCTGCTCGGCGACGCGATGATGCCCGTCGCCTCGGCGCTGGCGATCGGGAAAGTCTACGGGATCGCCGGTGTCGGCTACGTTCTCGCGCTCTGGACCACGTCGGCCGTGCTGGTCATGGTGTTCGGCGGGGTCGTGGCCGACCGGATCGGCGCCCGGCGCCTCATGATCGGCGCGGACGTGATCAGGGTCGTCACCCAGGGGGTCGTCGCCGTCGCCTTCCTGGACGGTGCCCCGCCGTACGCACTGCTGCTGGTGACGGCGTTCCTGTCGGGCACGGCCGCCGGGTTGTTCGAGCCGGGCGTCAACGGCATGGTCCCCCTGGTCTCCAGGGATCCGCAGCGGGCCAACGCGACGCTGAAGATCGCCGAGGCGGTCACCCACCTGGCGGGTCCCGCGCTGGCCGGAGTCCTCATGGTCGTCGCCGGGCCGGTCTTCGTCTACGCGGTGGACGCCGCGACGTTCCTGGTCAGCGGGGTGTGTCTGCTGCTGGTCCGGGTCACCGTACCCAAGCCGGGGCCCTCCGACGTGCTGAGCGACCTGCGCAGGGGCTGGGAGGAGTTCAAGGCCAGGAGCTGGATGTGGTCGGTCATCCTGGTCTGGGTGTTCTGGGGGGTTCTGGTGGTCGGGCCGTACGTGCCGCTGTCATCGCAGGTCATCGGGGACGACTACGGCTGGGTGATGGCGGCGCTCGGCCTCGGCACCGTGCTGGGCGGACTGGTGGCGATCAGGCTCAGGCCGCGCAGACCGCTGGCGGCCGGTGCGATGGCGCTGAGCGGGTACGTCGCGGTGCCGCTGACGGTCGCGCTCGGCTCGCCGCTGCCGCTGCTGATGGCCGGGCACCTGCTCGGGGGGTGCGCGCTGGCGCTGTGGTCGGTGATGTGGTCGACCAGCGTGCAGACGCAGGTGGCGCCGGACGTGGTGAACCGGGTCAACGCCTACCAGGTGGCCGGTTCGGTCGCCGGCATGGCCGTCGGCCAGGCGCTGGCCGGCCCGGTCGCCGCCCTGGTCGATCCGCGTGACTTCCTGCTCGGGTCGGCCCTGGTGACGGTCGGCGTGGTGGCGGCGCTGCTGCTGATCAGGCCGGTCAGACGGCTGGGCAGGGAACCCCGGGAGGGCGCCGGCCCGGATCGCCGCGCGCTTCGCACCCTGGACCGTCCTCCGCCCGCAGGTCGGTGAAGGTCGCCGGCGGCTTCCGGGTGCTTCGCCGCGGGTAAGTGGATCCCGAACTTAAGGCATGCCTTACCTAAGTTGTATGGTGGGCCTGATCGTTCCGCGATGGGGAGGTATGCGTGCTCTTGGGGGAGGTCCGCTTGGTGGCGGACAAACTGGACGTCGGGCACTCCGGGCGCCCGGTCCTCCGGCAGGTGGACCTGTCGTTGCGGGCCGGTGCGATCACCGTGCTCGTCGGCCCCAACGGCTGCGGCAAGTCGACCCTGCTGCGTACGGTGGCCGGCCTCCTGCCGCCCATCGGCGGCGACGTTCGCATCGACGAGGTGCCCCTGCGGCAGCTGGCCCGCCGCGCACTGTCGCAGCGGCTGGCCTTCCTGCCGCAGACGTCCCAGGCGCCCGCCGGAGTCACGGTCCGCGAGCTCGTACGGCACGGCCGCTACGCCCACCGAGGCGCGCTCGCCCGCCACACCGGCGAGGACACCGAGTCGATCGCCTGGGCGCTGGAAGTCACCGACGCCGCGCCCCTGGCGGAGCGGCGGCTGGACGAGCTGTCCGGCGGCGAACGGCAACGGGCCTGGCTGGCCATGGTGCTCGCCCAGCGTGCCGGAGTGCTGCTGCTGGACGAGCCCACCACCTACCTCGACCTGCGCCACCAGTTCGAGGTGCTCGACGTCGTGCGGCGGCTGGCCCGTGAGCACGGCATCGCCTGCGGCCTGGTGCTGCACGACCTGATGCAGGCCGCGGCCTACGCCGACGAGGTCGTCGTGGTCGCCGACGGCGGCGTCGCGGCCGGCGGCGCCCCCGACGACGTGCTCACTCCCGACGTCATCGATCGGGCGTTCGGCCTGCGGGTCAGCATCGTCCGCGACCCCGGGAGCGGATATCTCGCCTGCTTCCCCCAGCGGCCGCACGCCGCGTCCTGAACACGTACCACAAGGAGAGTCCCCCGTGCAGAGAGTTCTGCGTGCCCTCGTAACAGGCGCCACCACCGCCGCGCTCGCGCTGACCGCCGTCGGCTGCGGGGGCGGAACCGTCGCGAACACGGCGGGCGGAGCGCCCGCCGGAGACCGGCCGGCGAGCGGCGGCATCACCGTCGAGACCGCGCAGGGCCCGGTCACCTTGAGCAAGGCCGCCACGAAGGTGGTGTCGCTGGAGTGGACCTACGCCGAGGAACTGGTGGCGCTCGGGGTCACTCCCGTGGGCAACGCCGACAACAAGGGCTACGGCACCTGGATCACCGCAGAAGGCGCGAGCCTGCCCGCGAACGTCACCGACGTCGGCGGACGCAACGAGCCCAGCCTGGAGAAGATCAAGGCGCTGCAGCCGGACCTCATCGTGGTCGACTTCGAACGCTCGAAGGCGAGCCTCCAGGCGTTGTCCGGCATCGCCCCGGTGGCGGCGTTCACGTACACCACCAAGCCCCAGCTCGAAACGATGAAGAAGAACCTCACCGAACTGGCGAAGGCGGTGGGCAAGCAGGACCAGGCCGCCGAGGTCATCGGCCGGATCGACACCCGGGCCGCCGAGCTGAGGACGCGGCTGGAGAAGGCGGGCAAGACCGGCCTGAAGTACGCCGTCGGGCAGGGCTTCACCGCGAACGGCACCGCCTCGGTGCGCATGCTCACCGACGACGCCATCGCACCCCAGGTCCTGAACCTCGCCGGATTGAAGAACGGCTGGAAGGGCGCGCCCGACACCTGGGGCATGACCACCGTCGGCGTCGAGGGCCTGACCAAGGTCGAGCAGGACGCCACCTTCATGTACGTCGCCAGCCAGCAGGACAATCCCTTCACCGGTGTCTTCGCCGGCAACCCCGTGTGGAAGGGGCTGCCGTTCGTGAAGGACGCGAAGGTTCTCCCGCTCGACCCCGGCACCTGGCTCTTCGGCGGCCCGCTGTCGGCGCTGCACATCCTCGACGAGGCCGCCAAGGCACTGAAGGTCTGATGACACCCCCTGCCAGACCGGCGGGACGTCGCCGGCGAGCCCTGCTCCTGGGTGGCGTCCTGGCCGTCGTCCTCCTTCTCGTCGGCGTCGTCCACCTCGGTCTCGGCGCCTCCGGCGTGGGGATCGGCGACATCCTTGCCCTGCTCACGGGTGACGGCGACCCCCGCACCCGGGACGTGCTGGTCGGCAGCAGGCTGCCGCGCACGCTGACCGGGCTGGTCGTCGGGATCGCCCTGGGGATCTCCGGAGCGCTCGTCCAGGGCGCGACCCGAAACCCCCTGGCCGCTCCCGACACCCTGGGCGTCAACGCCGGCGCCTATCTCGCGGTGGTCCTGGTGGCGTTCACCGGGGCGAGCCTGGGCCCGCTGCCCGCCGGAGGCGCGGCCTTCCTCGGCGGCCTGCTCGCCGTCGCCGTGGTCCACCTCCTCAGCCGAGGCGGCGTGCTCACCCCCGGCAAGGTACTGCTCGCCGGGGCGGCCGTCGCGCTGGCGGCCACCGCGGCCGCCGAGTTCCTCCAGATGCTCGACGTCCAGGCGACGCGCGGGCTGTTCTTCTGGGGCAACGGCACGCTGATGCAGTCGGAGCTGGGCAGGCCGCTCGTGCTCGGCGCGGTCGTGGCCGTGGGCGCGCTGCTGGCACCCCTGCTCGCGCGCCCGCTCGACCTGCTGGCACTCGGCGACGAGACGGCGCAGTCCATGGGGGTGCGGGTGGACCGTGTCCGGCCCGCCGCCTTCCTCCTGGCGGTGCTGCTGTCCGCGTCGGCGGTCTCGCTGGCCGGGCCCATCGGATTCGTCGGACTGATCGCGCCGGTCATCGTCAGGCAACTGGGCGCCCGCAGGCACGCGCAGCTCATCCCGCTGTCGGCGATGCTCGCCGCCGTCGTGCTGCTGGTCGCGGACGCGGCCGCCCAGCTCGCCGTGCCGCCGTCCGCCGTCTACACCTCGGAGCTCCCGGTCGGTGTGGTGACCGCGCTCATCGGCGGTCCGGTCTTCATGCTGCTCGCCCGCCGGGTGAGCACCGGTGACGCGGACACCGGTGCGGTGGTCACCGTCTCCGGCCGCCGCCGGGCGCCCGCCTACGCGGTCGCGATCGGCGGGGGAGTGCTCGTGCTGGCCGTCGCGATGCTGATGTCCCTGCGGGTCGGCGACGTCGAGGTGAGCTGGGGCCAGCTGTGGTCGGTGCTGTCCGGCTCGGCCGAACAGGTCACCGAGGCCGTCGTGTCGTTCCGGCTGCCGCGCATCCTGGTCGCCGCCCTGGCCGGCGCCTGCCTGGCCGTGGCCGGGACGGCCGTGCAGACCGTCGTGCGCAACCCGCTGGCCGAACCCGGGCTCGTCGGCGTGACCGGCGGCGCGTCGCTCGGCGCGGTGCTGATGATCCTCGTGGTTCCGTCCGCTCCGGCGCTCGCGCTGCCGGCCGCCGCGGGTGTCGGAGGGGTGCTCATGCTCGCCCTCGTGGTCCTCGTGGCCGGGCGCGGCCGTTCGGGACTGGATCCCACGCGCGTGGTCCTGGTCGGTCTCGGGGCCGCCGCGACCTCGATGGCGCTGGTCAACATCATGGTGGTCGGCGCGCAGATGAACATCTCGGCGGCGCTGAGCTGGCTGGCGGGCAGCACGTACGCGCGCGACCTGTCCGCGCTCGGCTGGCTCGTCCTGCCCGCGCTGGTCGCGGTGGTGCTCGTGGCCGCCGCACGTCCGGTGAACCTGCTCGCCCTCGGCGACGAGCTGCCGCGCGCGCTCGGCCTGGAGCTGGGCCGCGCGCGGCTGCTGGTGCTGGGCGCGGCGGCCGTCCTGGCCTCCGGTACGGCCGCCGCCGTCGGGGCCGTGGGCTTCGTCGGACTGGTCGCGCCGCACCTCGCGCGGCGGATCGCGGGCAACGGGGCCGCGCGGATGGTGCCCATGGCCGCGGTGCTGGGGGCGGTGCTGGTCGTCGCCTCCGACGCGCTCGGCCGCTGGCTGCTGGCGCCGACGGAGATCCCGGTGGGCATCGTCACCGCTCTGGTCGGTGCTCCGTACCTGGTGTGGCTGCTCCGGCGGGCCTGAGAGGCCCGAACGGGCGAGTGATCCCACGCGGCCGATCGCTCCAGAGTGACGCTTGACATCAAGTCACCTTCAAGATCCAGGATTGGGAGTGAGGTTAGGCATACCTAAGTGCCTCCGGTGGTGGAGGTGACGTGACGACAGAGGACAGGGGCCATGAGACCGACCACCGAAACGCGCTCGAACCCGTGAAGCGCCGCCTCGTGCCCCTCGTCCTCGCGGCGCCGCTGCTGCTCGCCGCCTGCGGTACCACGACGACCACCGGATCGGCCCCGCCCACGCCGACGGTGACCATCACGGCGGCGAACGGCGAGGTCACCGTACCGGTCACCGACACCGGGATCTGGGCCCTGGACTACCAGACCGCGATCAACCTCCTCGCGCTCGGCGTCGTCCCCTCGCACGCCGGAAGGTACACCTACGACCCGGACCCCTACGTGAAGGCCGCGTACGCGCTCCTCGAACGCGCCGGGGTGAAACTGGTCGAGCCGGGCAAGGCCGAACTCGTCGCCGCCGCCGAGCCGGAACTCGTCGTCGGCAGGCCGAACATGGGCAACGACGAGATCGTCCCCCGGCTCGGCGGCATCGCCCCGGTCGTGACGCTGCCCGGGCTGCCCGTCCTGGAGAAGGAACTCGGCACGCTCGGCGCGATCACCGGGCGCGGGGACCGGGCCTCGGCGCTGGCCGCACGGCTCGAAAGGAAGCTCTCCGACCTGGCCGGGCGCGTCAAGAGCTCCGAGTTCGCCGGCGACTCGGTCTCGGTGCTGTCGGCGTGCGGCGAAGACGGCTACTGCGTCTACGGCGACGCGCGCGGCTTCGGCCGATCCTCGGCGACCTCGGCCTGGTTCGGCCCGCGCCACAGGCGACGGAAGGCAACGAGTGGGGCTACGAGACCATCTCGCCGGAGAACCTGGAGCAGCAGCAGGCCGACATCGTCATCGCCCTGACCGGCTCGGTCTCCGCCGGCGCGCGGTCCCCCTTGGAGAACCCGCTGCTGGACACCTCGGGATCGAAGACCGGCGCCGTGGACTTCTCCGGCTGGTACGACGTCGGCCCGCTGAACCAGATCTGGGTCGTCAACGACCTCACCGCCATCCTCTTCGGCGAAGGCCGGATCGCCGGCGAATCGGACGCTGCGGCGTTGTGGACCGAGCTCACCGACGATGCGCGGCCCGCCGCCTTCGCGGACGTACCGGCATTGTGGTCGAAGGCGGCCGGCACCCCGTGAGCCGGGCCGTGTGGCTGGCCGGCGCCGTCGCCGCGCTGGCGGTCGTCGCGTCGGCGAGCGTCGCGGTCGGCGCCAAGCCCATCGCGATGTCCTCGGTCCTGGAGGCGATCACCGGCTTCGACGGATCGAACGACCACCTGATCGTGCGCGATCTCCGCCTCCCGAGGACGGCCGCGGGGCTGCTCGTCGGGGCCGCCCTCGGCGCATCGGGCGCGCTGATCCAGGCGTTGACCCGCAACCCGCTGGCCGATCCGGGACTCTTGGGGGTCAACGCCGGAGCCGCGTTGTTCGTCGCGATCGGCATCGCCGGGTTCGGGGTGGAGTCCGTCGCCGGACACCTGTGGTTCGCGTTCGCCGGTGCGCTGGTGGCGACCCTCGGCGTCTACCTGATCGGGTCGGCCGGGAGGTCCGCGGCCGACCCGATCCGGCTCACGCTCGCCGGAGTCGCCATGGGGGCGGTGCTCGTGGGTGTCACGTCGGCGATGATGCTCCTGCGGCCTCGGACCTTCGAGCACATGCGCGGCTGGAACGCCGGCACGCTCGCGGGCCGGGGCGCGGACGTGCTGCTTCCCACCCTGCCGTTCGCGGCCACGGGGCTGCTGCTCGCGCTCGTGGCCGCCCGCTCGCTGAACGAGATCGCGCTCGGGGACGAGGTCGCGGCCTCCCTCGGCGTGTCCGTGCGCCGTACCCGCGCCGTCGTGGTCCTCGCCGTCACGTTGCTCGCCGGTACGGCCACCGCTATCGCCGGGCCGATCGTCTTCGTCGGCCTGATGATCCCGCACGTCGCACGCTGGATCGCGGGCCCCGACCAGCGGTGGATCCTGCTCCACACGATCGTCCTCGCCCCGGTTCTGCTGCTGCTGTCCGACGTGGTCGGCCGGGTCGCGACCGCGCCGGGCGAGGTGCCCGTCGGCATCGTCACCGCCTTCGTCGGCGCCCCGGTGCTCATCTTCCTGATCCGGCGTCGACGGGCGGCCGGACGGTGAGCCGGCCCTGGCACGCCGTCCTCCGGTGGGGCCCGGTGGCGATCCGCAGGAACCGCAGAGCCATGCTCGTCAACCTGTCACTCGTACTGCCTTGTGCCGGGGTCGTCCTGTGGTCGCTCGCGACCGGCGATCTCCGGCTCGGCGTGGACCAGGTCGTCGCGGCGCTGACCGGCGGCCAGGACGGTGTCGTCCGCACCGTCGTCGTCACCTGGCGGCTGCCCCGCGTCGTCGCCGCCGCGATCTTCGGCGCCGGGCTGGCCGTCGCCGGAGCGATCTTCCAGTCCCTGACCCGGAACCCGCTCGCCGCCCCCGACGTCATCGGGCTCTCCAGCGGCGCCTACACCGGCGCGCTGATCGTCATCATCGGCATGGGCGGCGGCTACCTCCAGGTGTCCGCAGGAGCCCTGGCCGGATGCTCGATCACGGCCGTCGTCGTCCACCTGCTCGCCCGTCGCGGCGACAGCGGGGGATTCCGGCTGATCGTCGTCGGTGTCGGCGTCTCGGCGATGCTCACGGCGGCGAACACCTGGATGCTGCTGCGCGCCCAGTTGGAGGTCGCCGTCGCGGCGGCCGTGTGGGGCGCCGGTTCGCTCAACGGGATCGCGTGGGACCGGGTGGCCCCGGCCGCTCTCGCCACGCTCGCGCTGTTGGTCGTCGCCGTACGGTTCCAGCCCGCGCTGCGCGTCATGGAGATGGGCGAGGAGACCGCTCGCTCGCTCGGTCTCCGAGTCGAGCGCGACCGGTTGATCCTGCTGCTGACGGGCGTGGCGCTCACGGCCGCCGTCATCGCCGCCGCCGGGCCGATCGCCTTCGTCGCCCTCGCCGCTCCGCAGATCGCCCGCCGCCTCACCCGGGGTCCCGGAGTCACCATGACCGCCTCCGCGCTGGTCGGCGCGCTGGTGCTGACCGTCTCCGATCACGTCGCCCAGCACCTGCTGCCGCAGGTGCTGCCGGTCGGCGTCGTCACCGTCGTCGCCGGGGGCGCCTACCTGGTGTGGCTCCTCATCCGCGAACAGCGCCGCCGCCCCTCGTGATGGTCTCGCGCTTCAAGGGAGCGCTTCCAGGGAACGGCTGCGCGGCGCTTCCAGGGAACGGCGGACGCGCCGCGCAGCCGTCTCAGCGTCCTTCTCTCCATCACGTCGGCCCGCTCACGTGCGGAATCCGCCGCGTCGGCGGACACCGAGCAGCCGGGCCAGATACAGCCCGCCCAGTCCTCCGGTGACCAGCCCGGCGGGCAACGTGGTCGGCGCGAACAGCCGTTGACCGGCCAGATCGGCGGCGATCAGGGAAGACCGTTCAAACGACAGAACGCGTAGAATTTAGGCAAGGCTAAGCTTATCTCGCTGCCGCCCCTCCTGTCCGCCCGTGACGCCGCTCGCGAACATCGCGCTCCGGTGGTGAAGACCTCCACCCGGTCTCCGACGCCGCCGTCCTCCACCCGGACGGGTCCGGCACCACGCGTTCGACAGGATCTCGCCGGTCTGCTCGGCGACGTCGACCACGTCGATCATGGTGACGCTCTCGGCGCGGCCATCACCTTGGCCGGGGCGATCCGTTTCACGCAGAGCGGCGGCGCCGGCCCTCGGGAGTGAAGGTGAAGCTCTGGCCGAAGTCCCCCTCGCAGACGCGGATGGCGAGCAGGACAGGGTCGGCGTAGGCGGGGGGCCAGTGCTGTTCGGCTGCCGGGTCCGGCCCGTTCCAGAGGTGAAAGGCGATCATCGGTTCCTCGGGCGCGCCGGTCAGGTAGCCGAGGGCCTTTCCGTATCGAGGGTTGTTCCCGCCGAAGCGGATCGAGGGCGGGCCGAAGACGGTCGTGACTTCGGTGAGCGTCCGGTCGCACGATGCCCAGGCGCTGATCATGGCCCTGAGGGCGCGGTATTCGTGGAGTGTCAGCGTGTGATCGGCTTGGAGCCAGCCTTGAGCGTGGGCGAATTCCGCGTAGACCGAAGCCACGCCGTCCTCGTGATGGCCGGGTATCAGGGAGGTGAACGCTCCGGTGACTCCGGTCGATGTGAATGCCCCGCGTGCCTCCCACTCCTGCCGTCCTGCGGACCAGCGGTCCTCGCGCCGCTCCACATGCGCCAGGTGGTCGAAGAGAATGCGCAGCGCGACCTCGCCGCCGTACATCCCGGGCCTGCGCAGAGCCAGGTTGAGCTCACGTCTGAGGTGGTCGCGAATCTCTGTGGAGGGCCGGATGTCCGGGTCGTCTGACACGAAGATCAGTCTCCCCGGGTGTTGAGAACCGATCGATCGACCCCAGAACGTCTAATCGGATTCGGCACGTAGTGGCCCATACCTGGGTCGTGAGGCCAGTGTGCACGTCCCGTCTGAATGGGGTAATTGTTGATCTTATGCGGCTGTTACACGGCGGAGCGGTGGCGCTTGTCAGCGTCGTGCTCCTGGTCCTGATCGGGTGGCCGAACCAAACCGTCACCACGGTGGCGGGCACGGCGGAGCCGTGGGATCCGCTGGGGCGAGGAACCCCGGCCATCGACGTTCTCGGTAGTTCCCCCTGGTACGGCGAGCTCTACGGCGATGTGACCGTGGTTCCTCGCGGGAACCACAGCCGTCAGGGCGTCTCCGGCGTACGGCTTGCCGACGGAGCCGAGAGCTGGGTGTACGAGCGTCGCTGGGCCGATGACATGCTGGAGCCGATCCGGGTGGACGATCGGCACGTGGCGGTCCCCTGGCGTGACGGTCACGTGACCCTCATCGACGTGCCGACCGGTGACATCGTCTGGCAGACCGACCTGCCCGACGGACCGTTCGCACCGGAGAACAGGACCCTTGACGAGGAATGGCCGACGGCGTGGGAGCTGTCCGTCGCTCGCCATGGATCCACATCGGCCCTCGTGGTGCTGCACGACGGCCGGGTCGACGTGCTGGACACCCGGAGCGGCGCGATCCGCTGGTCCCGCCACTCCGGCACCTGCCCCGGCGCCCACGGGACCGAATACCCGGGCGTCGGCAGCGTCAAAGGCGCGGGCACGGCCGTACTCATCAGCCGTGGCTGCGAAGGCACGACGGGGTACGTCGTCGCGCTCAGCACCGAAGACGGTAGGCCGCTGTGGAGGTTCACCGAGAGGGAGCTCAATCCCTTGAGCAGCCGAGACCTCGGCGAGGGGCGCTTCGTGTCGGCAGCCGACGGAGGGCTCGTGGTCCGCAGGACCGTGGACGGGAAGATCCTCTGGCGGGCGCGGCCGGCAGACCACTACGTGGAAGACTACGGAGTGTCGGTCGGCCTGCTGACCGTGCCTCACGAATCCGGGATCACCGCATATCGCGTCGCCGACGGCAGCGTCGCCTGGCGCCGCGACGTCAGGGACGGGGGACGCCCCGACGTCCTGACGAACGGGCTGGTCACGTACGCCACATCGACTCCGCGGACACTGCTCAAGCTGGACGCCCGTACGGGCCGGGTCATCGACCGGCACCGCTTCGACAAGGACATCGAGCTGAAGTCGATGGACGACGATCTGGTGGCGATCGGCTTCCAAGAGGTCGGGACAGGCGACGATCAGCTGATCGGCTGATCTCGACGCCTCATCGTGAATCGGGCCACGGCAGACCCGGCGGGTCCACGTGCCCGCCGGTCGCCCGGCGGAGGATCTGCCGGAACGCGTGCCGGTGGAGGCGTTCGGCCTCGGGTTACCCGCTCGGGAAGGACGCGCCGGCGCCTGTTCAGCGGCCGATGCCGTCCAGTTCGGTCACATCCTCGTCGGAGAGGGGCAGTCCGGCGCCCGCGATGTTCTCACGCAGGTGGGCGGTGGACGAGGTGCCGGGGATGAGCAGGATGTTCGGCGAGCGGCGCGTCAACCAGGCCAGCGCGATCGACATCGGCGTCGCCTCCAGTCGGCGCGCGACCCGTGAGAGGGCCTGTGACTGGAGGGGCGTGAAGCCGCCCAGGGGGAAGAACGGCACATAGGCGATGCCGTCGGCGGCCAGGTGGTCGACAAGGTCGTCGTCGTGGCGGTGAACGAGGTTGTACATGTTCTGCACGCACACGATCGGGGCGATCCTGCGCGCCTCGGCGACCTGGTCCGCGGTGACGTTGCTGACCCCGAGATGGCGGATCAGACCCTCTCGTTGAAGCTCGGCGAGCGTCTCGAACGCCTCGGAGATCGAGCCGGGTCGGGGGCCCTGGGCGTCGCCCATGCGCATGTTGACCAGATCGAGGGTCTGTACGCCGAGGGAGTCGAGGTTCTCGTAGACCTGCTCGCGCAGGTCTACGGGACGCCGTGCCGTGGGCCAGTCGCCCTGCGCGTCGCGGGCCGCGCCCACCTTGGTGGCGATGACCAGCGACTGCGGGTAGGGATGCAGCGCTTCGCGGATCAGCTCGTTCGTGATGCGCGGTCCGTAGGCGGCGCTGGTGTCGATGTGGGTGATCCCGACGTCGACTGCCTCGCGCAGGACGGCCAGGGCGCCGTCGCCGTCGGCGGGCGGGCCCATGACCCCCGGACCGGCGAGCTGCATCGCGCCGTAGCCGAACCGGGTGACGGTCGAGTCACCCAGCGTCCAGGTTCCGCCGGGAAGAGTGGAGGGCGTGTCCATGTCGGTGCCTTTCGCTTCCTGTCAGGGGTGGTGTCTCCATGCCCCTTGCATCAGTATTGGAGCCGTACTTCCTCTCGGGAAGTAGGCACTCTGAAGTGCGTAACCAGCCCACAGGTGAGAGGCGAGATCAGTGGCGATGACCGAGGCCGCCGAGAAGGCGGAGTACAACGCGTTCCTGGCAGTGTGCCCCAGCCGTCGGCTTCTCGACCGGATCTCGGACAAGTGGGTCGTCCTGATCCTGTGCGCGCTGGGAGGTGACGAGGCGGGCGAATCGCCCGCCCCGAGGGCGATGCGTTACTCCGAGCTCTCCCGGCTCCTGGTCGGCGTCAGTCAGAAGATGCTGACCCAGACCCTACGAGCTCTCGAACGCGACGGCCTGCTCACCCGCACCGCGATACCCACGGTGC
Source organism: Nonomuraea longicatena (assembly GCF_039525605.1). NCBI lineage: Bacteria > Bacillati > Actinomycetota > Actinomycetes > Streptosporangiales > Streptosporangiaceae > Nonomuraea > Nonomuraea longicatena. Next base: position 90,095 of record NZ_BAAAHQ010000025.1, read on the forward strand.
CCGTCACCGTCACCTACGAGCTGACTGAACTCGGCCTCTCACTGCACCACCTGGCCCGCGTGCTCAGACAGTGGGCGCAGACCCACATGGACCAGGTGCTCGCCAACCGCGAGAAGCACGACGCGCAGACTTCCTAGCGTGCGGGGCGTGTCTGAGGCTCTCGGGGTGGTCGTGTTTCTGCGGCTGTCGGTCAGTCGCGCCCGATGACGGCGGTGACCCGGATCTCGACGCGCATCTTCGGAGCGCCGAGAGCCGGGACGCCGGTCTCGGTCCAGATGGGTGCTCGGTCGCCCATGCGCTCGCGGAACTGCTCCACCATGACGCGGTTGTGGCTCTCGCCGATGAAGTCCGTGGCGTCGGGGACGTGGTAGGAGTTCACCGCGATGACGTCCCGCCAGGTGGCTCCGGCCGTGGCGAGGGTTCGCTCGACGTTCTCGAAGGCTTGGACGATTTCGTCCTCGAGGGACTCGGGGAAGTTCCAGTCGTCGTCCCACCCTCCTTGACCTGAGGTCTCGACGCGATCGCCGATCCGCACCGCCTGGTTGTAGTGCATCTTGGCGAGCTGCGTCTCGCCGTACCCGGGTGTGGCGAAGAACTCCGGCCTGCTCATGGTGATCCCTTCAGATTGACTTCACGCGTGAAGTGAATCTATCGGGCTTTCGCTTCACGCGTGAAGTCACCTGCCGGGTATGGTGCTCTTATGTCCACCTCCGAGACCTCCGACCCCGGCGAGACGCTCTGGCTGACCCCGGACGAGAAGGAGGCATGGACCGGGTTGGTTTCGCTGGTCCTGCTGCTGCCAGGGCGTCTGGAATCGCCGCTGCAGCACGCGACCGGGCTGACCCTCTTCGAGTACCTGGTCCTCAGCCACATCTCGGAGGCCCCGGAACGCCGCCTGCGGATGAGCGACCTGGCCTACCTGGCCAACGGCTCCCTGTCGCGGCTGTCCAATGTCGTCAAGCGGTTCGAGCAACGCGGCTGGGTGGAACGTTCGCCCGACCCCGACGACGGCCGGTACACCATCGCTGCCCTCACCGACTCCGGCTATGCGATGGTCGTCGCCGCCGCGCCCACGCACGTGCGAAGCGTGCGGCGGATCGTGCTCGATCCGCTCACCGCGGCTGACCGGCAGGCACTGGCCCGCATCGCCGCCAAGCTACGCGTGCGGCCCGTCGATCTGTCCTAACGAGGAGCCGGGATGGCGCGCCGGGTCGAACCACGGAGGCGAGCGCCGAGCGCGTCCGTGTCACGGGCTCACAGCAGCGCCCCCGCAAGGTTGTCCTGCTCGTCCACCCAGTCGGCGTCGGCTCGGATCGAACGGGTGAAGCCCCGCTCCCGCAATCGGACGAAGGCAGGCTGCCCCCGGTCGGCCAAGGCGTCGATGCCGTCCGAGGTGGCTCGCATGCGTCGCGACACCATGGGCAGGAGCTCGCGGCGCCCTGCCTCCTCCAGCCCGTACTCGTCGGCGAGCAGCCGCAGCCGGCGCCCACGGTACGGCGGCGCGCTCCAGCCCAGTTCGGCGGCGCTCGCGTCGCCGATCAGCGGCACGAACTGCCACGCGGCGTGGGCGAGATCCCAGATCCTCGGCCCGATCGCGACGAGGTCCCAGTCCAGCAGGCCGACAGCCGCCCCGCCCCGGAACACCGTGTTGCGGGGAGCGAGGTCGTTGTGACACGGGATCCGCGGCCCGCCGCTGACGGGAACCTCGTTCGCCCAGGTCACATCCGGTGGCGTGACGAAGCTCGCCGCGGCCTGGTGGTAGCGGCGGATCAGGCGCGCGGCTTCGCGCAGGACACACCGTCACCGGCCTCGGCGAAGCGGGCGCCGAGCAGCACCTCGCCCTCGACGTACGACAGCACCTCGCGCCCCTGGTCGTCGAGGCCCAGAAATCTCGGCGCCGTCGAACCCGACCTCCTCCAGGTGGAGCAGGAGTGCGTGGACGGCCGGCGATCCCGGACCGACCGGCCGGCGCACCGTGTCCGCGATGCGCACGACCTGGTGCACGTTGCCGCCCTCCAGAGGTTGTCCGGACTGCGTCATCGCTGCGGCCACCCTTCTCGATCGACGATGTGGTTGCGGCCGGGCGCAGCGACCTGACCCGCGTCGATACGCTTCCGTAACAGGCATTGCCGCAGGGGGAGCACACACTCAATATCACCTCAGAGCGACCCTTCCACCAGGGATGTGATCGCGTGCGTGTCAGTCGTGTCCTCCTGACCCTCCTCCTTCTGGTCACCATGGGCGGGGCGCCGCTCAACGCCGCGCCCGCAGCGGCGTTATCCTGCGGCCCAGGTGCGACGTTCGGCTTGGGCCTCGTCCAGAGCACCTGGGGCGCGGACCCCGTACGCAACTTCGAAGCCGTCTTCCCGAGAGCGGGAGGCGGCTTCCAGCACTACTTCCGCCAGAACACCGGCAAGTGGGCCATCCCGTGGTACACCACCGGCTGGGTCGGTTCGGGCGGTGTCGACGGTACGGCGGTCCTGCAGAGCAACTACGCCCCGGGCCATCTGGAGGTCGTGGCCACGACCTCGGACGGCCGGCTCCTGCACTACTGGCGTGACGACGGCGGGACCTGGCAGTGGAGCCCGCCCACGCTGATCGCCTCGGGCGTGAAGGGACAGCCGGGCTTCGTCCAGAGCCGCTGGGGGACGAAGGGCAACTTCGAGGTCGTGGCCCCGCTGGCGGCCGGCGGTCTGGGGTCGTTCTTCCGGGACAACGACAGCGCGACGATCCCCTGGCACCACAACGCCACGTTCGGCGGCGGCGTGAACTACGACGCCGTCTCGATGGTCAACAGCTCCTACGGCGGCGGGCTCAACCTGGAGGTCATCGCCAGGACGGGCACCACGTTGCACCAGTACTACCGTGACGCGAACACGATCTGGCACGGCCCGTACACGCTGACCGCCAACGGCGCGCCCGTCGCGGCGAAGGGCACGTTCAGCCTCATCCAGAGCAAGTGGGGCACCGGGACGTACAAGAACTTCGAACTGGTCGTCCCGCTGGCCGCGGGCGGCCTGGCCCACTACTGGCGCGACAACGCCGGCAGCCAGGCCTGGATCGGCCCGGGGACGGTGGACGGCGGCGGCGACTACACGGCCGCCGCGCTCATCCAAGGCACCTACCAGCCCGGCCACCTGGAGGTGGTGGCACGCAAGGACGAGACTCTGGTGTGGACCTGGCGTGACGACGGCGGCACGGGGGCGTGGAGCAAGAAGTACCCGTTCGGCGCTGAATCGCCCGCCTGCGCTCCGGCCACGACCGGCGCCTGGTCCGACCCGATCGAGACCGGCATCGTCGGCATCCACTCCACGGTGCTGCCCAACGGCAAGGTGTTGTGGTTCGCCTTCCAGAACGACAGCGACCACCACGGCCACTCGCTGGTCTTCGACCCGGCGACGAACAAGGTCGAGCCGACCAGCGCGCCGGGCAACCTGTTCTGCTCCGGGCACACGCTCACCCCGGACGGCCGGGTGTGGGTGGCGGGCGGCCACATGGCCGATGTCAACAGCTCCCACACCTTCAACCCGGTGGGCAACACATGGACCAAACACGGCTCGCTCGGTCCGGGCAGCACTTCGGGCCGCTGGTATCCGACCAACACCGTGCTGCCCAACGGCCAGGTGTTCACCATCTCCGGCACGCACGGCGGCGGCGGCCCGGCCAACGCGACGGGCAGCAACATCAACAACACCTGGCAGGTGTTCAACCCCGCGACCAACACGGTGTCGGCCGGCACGCCCGTGACGGTCGCGCCGTTCTCGACGGACGGCTTCGGCCCCGTGGACCTCTACCCGTTCGTCTACGTGGTGCCCAGCGGGCCCCAGGCGGGCAAGGTCATGGTCCATGCCCGGCAGACGACGCGTTTCCTGAACGTGACGACCAACTCCTGGTCGGGCCCGATCGCCACCCGGTCATCCCATTCCCGTACCTATCCGGCGCAGGGCACCTCGGTCATGCTGACGCTCTCGCCGTCCGACGGGTTCCGGGCGCGGGTGCTGGTGATGGGCGGCGCCGGGACACCGCTCGGGCTGGACACGCCCGCGCACAACGGCGTCGAACTTCTCGATCTCGGTACGGCGGCGCCGAGCTGGCGGAACGTGGCGCCGATGAAGGAACCTCGGGTCATGCCCGACAGCGTGATCCTGCCCAACGGCGAGATCTTCGTCGTGGGCGGCAGCCGTACGGGGAAGGCCGATCTGGGAGACCAGCCGGTGCTCGCGCCCGAGATCTACGACCCGGCGGCCGACACGTGGACGCGGGCGGCGCCGATGCGGGTGCCGAGGCTGTACCACTCCACGGCGGTACTCCTGCCGGACGCGCGGGTGCTGGTCGCGGGGCGTGACGGGCTGTTCAACGCCATGCCGTACAAGTGGCCGGAGAACCGGGCGGAGATCTACAGTCCGCCGTACCTGTTCGCGGGCACCCGCCCGGTCATCACGTCGGCGCCGTCGTCGGTGGCCTACGGCGCGACGTTCACCGCCGGGGTCGGCGCGGTGCCGGGCACGTCGATCAGCCGGGCGGTGCTGATCAAACTGGGGTCGGCGACGCACGGTTTCGACATGGGGCAGCGGGCGATCCAGTTGCCGATCGTCGGCACCGCAGCAGGCGGCGTGAGTCTGCAGGCGCCGCCGAACAGCACGGTGGCGCCACCAGGGCACTACATGTTGTTCGTGTCGTCGGCGGCGGGCGTGCCGTCCGTGGCGAAGATCGTCAAGCTCTGAGCGCCGTCGGCCGACGTCGGTACCAAGCCCGACCATCCGTGACCACATGGTGTCCCGGTCGCCTGGCGGGCCCGCATCGCGGACGCGGTGACGGCGATGCGGCCGATTCCACCTGGAGTTCCTCATCGATCCTCGATGACCTCCAGGTGGAGGTCGCGAAGGTGGTCGGGATCCGCGATCAGGTTGATCTCGGTGATCCGTCCCGCCGTGATCGTGAAATCGAACGCCATGCGCGGCCGCCCGCCCCCTGACCAAACGGCCCCGGCGGCCCCGTCCACCAGCGCCGGTCGCGCGCCCTGGGCACGTCCGCGGAAGGTCTCCGCCACCGCCGAGGCGCCCCGCAGCCGTCCGGGCGCGCCCGTCAGCACGGCCGCGCGATCGGCGTGCAGCACCACGTCCGGGTCGAGCAACGTGAGCAGGGCGCCGAAGTCGCCGCCCCGCGAGGCCGCGAGGAAGGCGCCGACGATCTCCCTATGCCGCAGCAGATCGGCACCGGACGGCGGATCCGCCCCCTGAACCCGCCGCCGGGCCCTGCTGGCGAGCTTTCTCGCTGCGGCGGGGGAGCGGTCCACGATCGGTGCGATCTCCTCGAACGGCACGGCGAAGACGTCGTGAAGGACGAAGGCCAGCCGCTCGGCGGGATTGAGCACGTCCAGGACCACCGGCATCGCCAGGCCGACCGAGTCGGACACCAGCGCGGCCTGCTCCGGATCGCTCCCGCCGTCGCCGAGTGGGGCTACCCGTCCTGGTTCAGGTTCGTGGTCGGGGCCGTCGAGGGGTGTGTGCCGTGTTGCTGGTCGTTCCCCGCCGGCCATTCAAGTTCATCGGCGCGGCCGCGTTGATCCTGGTTCTCACCGCCGCGACCACGACGCACATCGTGGCCGGCAGCGAGCTCCACGAACGCGTCGCCGCCCCCGTCAACCTGGTGATCATGTTGGTCTTCGCCCTGCTCAACTGGCCGGCCGGCTGGCGGGACCTGCTGCGCCGGGAACGACGGCCCAGCGCGACCCCGGCGTACGTGAGGTGACCCGCCGCCCGGGTTCCCGGTCGTCGAGCGCCCGCGTGGAACACGACCGCCGCCCGTTCGCCGCGCAGGAGGTCCTGCAGCCGCTGGTGGCCTGTCATGGGCGGGTGTGCTGGGCGAAGTCCCGGACGAACCGGTTGAGCAGGCGGGCGAACGCGGCCAGGTCCTCTTCCGGCCACTCTGCGGTGGCCTCGGCGATGACGGAGCGGCGGAAGTCCCTGATCCGCGTGAGCGCGGCACGGCCGTCCGCCGTGAGCGCGAGCAGTGAGCGACGGCCGTCGAACTGGTCGGCCTCGCGCCGTAGCAGTCCTGCCTGGAGGGCTTGCCCCGCGAGCCTGCTGGAACGCGGCTGATCCACGTCCAGGACCGCCGCAGCGTCGGTGACGGTGAGCGCGTCGCCGTTCGCCTCGGCGGCCTCGATCACGTCGAGCAGTTCGTAGACGGCGTCGGGCAGGCCCGCGCGCTGCCCGGCGGGTTCGCCACGCCGTCCGGACAGCCGGGCCAGCGTACGGCGGCGCTGGCTGCGACGGATGCCGACGACGGCGGCCTCGATCTCGGCCACGTCGCTGTCCGATTTGCCGGTCACGGCACCCTCCATGCATAGTTACAGACAACTACATGTCATATTACATGGAGATTTTCATGGACAAGCCGTTGGGCTACTGGCTCATGCACCTGCACAACCTGCTGGAGGAGCAGTTCGCCCGAACCCTCGCCGACCTCGGCCTCAGCCGCCGCCGATGGCAGGCGCTCAACCTGCTGAGCCGAGGCGACAGCACACGCGAGGAACTGGCCACCGCCCTGGCCCACTTCTCCTCGGACGGTGGGCCGGACCCGCTGGAGGCGTTGATCACGCAGGGCTGGGCGGCCTCGACCGGCGGGGAAGCCGTCGCGCTCACCGAGGCGGGTCGCGCCGCCCACGTCGAGGCGGGCAGGCACGTCGAGACGAGCCGGGCGACCGTACTGGGCGGGCTGACCCGCGAGCAGTACGCCGAGACCATACGAGTCCTCACGGTGATGGCGGGGAACGTCGAAGCCGACCTGGCCCGCTCACACCGGCAGGCACCGGCGGGCGCGCGGACGGCATTGCCCGATGGCGCCGGGTAGCCGAGGGCGCCGACAGATCGGATGGCCGGCTGCGTGGCAGTCGATACGGGGTGGAAACATCTCATCCTCAGGATGGCCGGAGTACGCCTGACGGCGTGCCTCGCGTGCCGTCTGGCGCGCGGGCAGAACCACTGAAAGGTGCACGATGCCCAGCACTCGTCATCTCTCACCCGCCGCACTGACGCTGGCCGCGACCGTGTGCCTGACCGGCCTGCCGGCCGAGGCCGGTACGGCAGGCGCGGCGACGGAGCCGCTGGACTGGAAGAGATGCGCCACGACGGCCAAGGACTGGCCCGTCGCGAACGATGCCAGGACCGAATGCGCGATGCTGACGGTCCCGATGGACTACGCGGACCCGCGGGGCCGTACGATCAAGATCGCGGTGAGCCGGCTCAAGGCCGGGGACCCCGCCAGGCGCCGAGGCGTGATCGTGATCAGCCCCGGCGGCCCCGGCATCTCCAACATCACCGCCCCGGCGTCGTATGCCGCCAACGCCCTCGGCACCCTGGCCACCGACCACGATCTGATCGGGCTGGACCCCAGAGGCGTGGGCTACAGCGACAAGATCAAATGTGCGGAGGATCCTCCCGCCGAACCGCCGCCCGGCACGAGCGCCAAGGCCAGGGCGAAGGCGGTCTTCGACCGGACGGCCGCCTCCAACAAGCGGTGCACCGCGACGGATCCCGACTTCGTCCGGCAGCTGACCACCACGAACATCGCCCGTGACGTCGACGCGCTCCGTGCGGCCCTCGGCGTACCGAAGATCGGCTTCTACGGGGTGTCGTACGGCACCGCAGTGGGTTTGACCTACCGGACGATGTTCGACGACCGGGTGGACCGGATGTGGGTGGACTCGGTGATGTCACCCGTCATGGATCTCCACGCCATGGACGCCACCATGGACGCGGTCGCCGAGAAGTCCTTCGAGCGGTTCCTCGCCTGGCTGGCCGGGCGCGACCCCGAGTACCACTTCGGGACCACCGCCGCCGAGGTCCGCGCGACGGTCTTCGCCCTGCGCGACCGGCTCGACCGCAAGCCGCTGGTGGTCGGCAAGGGCGCCCGCCTGGACGGCGACTGGGTGAGCGGGCTGCTCGGCATGGACCCCGGTGGCTGGGCCGCCGCCGCGCGGGATCTGGCCACCGTCCGGGAGGGCCGCGTCCCACGGTCGGCGCGGACGGGCCCGGCCGCCTCGCAGGTCTTCGGCTTCGACGACACGCCCTTGGGCATGAACACCACCCAGTACAACGCGATCTTCTGCAACGAGGGAACCGGCGGGCGCGACTTCGAGCAGGTGTGGGCCGATGCGCGGGCACGCGGCCAACGCTTCCCGGGAACCGGCGGCCGGATCGAGTTCAGCGGCTGGTGCGCGGGATGGCCGTGGCCCGCTCGCCCGTGGCAGCAGGTCACGGGGAACAGCCCGCTGCAACTGTCCGGCCACGTCGGCGAGTTCGTCACCCCCTACGACTGGGCCGTGGACGCCGGGAACGCCGCCGGCGGGACGCTGCTGACCGTCCAGGACGGCGCGCACGGCTCGCTGAGCCGACTGCCCTGCGCCTCCAAGGTGATCGACTTCTTCCGTACCGGCCGCACCAGCGGGGGCACCTGCCCCGGCATGCAGTGACCCCACCCCTTCCCATGAACGGACCTGAGATGCGCAGAATTCGGCGACTCGGCGCGGCGCTCGCCGCCGCCCTTCTCGGCCTCTCGCTGGTGACACACCCGGCGCAGGCCGCGCCCGAGGACCTGACGGGCAGCGTCGACGTCAACGGCTGCTCAGGAGCACTGGTACGGTTGCCGACCTCCGCACCCGCCGACCCGGCCCTCGTCCTGACGAACGGGCACTGCTACGAGAACGCGTGGCCGGTTCCCGACGAGGTGCTGGTGGACCGGCCCTCCCACCGCCTGTTCGAACTGCTCGGCGCCGACGGCCAACCCGTTGCCGCCCTGCACGCCGTCAGGGCGCTCTACGTGACCATGACCGGTACCGACATGGCGCTGTACCGACTCGGCACGACCTACCGGCAACTGGAGCAGGACCACCGCCTCCGGCCGCTCACGGTCTCGGCCCGGCGCCCCGAGCCGGGGAGGGAGATCCGGGTGGTCTCCGGCAGCCTGAAGAAGGTCTACTCGTGCGCCGTCGACCGGCTCGCCTACCGTGTACTGGAGTCGGGCTACATGACCAAGGACGTCCTGCGGTACACCTCCGCCTGCAAGACCGGCCCCGGCACCTCCGGTTCCCCGATCCTCGACGCGAAGAGCGGCGAGGTCGTCGGGATCAACAACACCAGCAACCGCGACGGCGGCAGGTGCACGCTGGACAACCCGTGTGAGATGAACCGCGACGGCGTCGTCACCGCGCGCAAGACCGCCGCCTACGGCACCCAGACGTACTGGCTCACCACGTGCGTCGCGGCAGGGAACAAGCTCGACCTGGACCGGCCCGGCTGCCTGCTGCCCAGGCCCGGCCCACAGGCCACGCGGTGATCGCCTCCTCGTACGAACCCGGCTGTGGACGGCACCGCTTCCGGAGCTGAAAGCACCGACGCCGCCATGGCCATGACACTCGTGCCGGGCAGCGGGGACGGTGACGCCTTCCGTTCCTCGTGATCGGAAGGTCGTCGCCGACGGGAGCACCGGGCCGAAGATCTGCGCCGAGCCGCTGACCATCCACAAGCAGGAGGGCTTCCGCACAGCCCTGCTGTCAGGCCGCCGTCCTGCGCCGGAACAGCAGGGCCGCGATCGGGAGGCCGGCCACGACCACGCCCGCGAGCCAGGCTGTCGCGACGACGCCTGCCGAGCCCATGGGCTGGTCCAGCAGCAGCGCCCGCATCGTGTCGATGATGGGCGTGAGCGGCTGGTTGGCGGAGAACTCCCGCAGCACCGCCGGCATGGTCTCGGCGGGCACGATGCCGTCGGACAGGTACGGCAGGAACAGCACGACGAAGCTGAACGCCCCGGCCGCCTGCGACGACTTCACCAGCAGGCCCCAAAGCACGGCCAGCGTGGACAGCGCCAGCACATACCCCGCGACCAGGGCCAGCACCATCAGCCAGTCGGAGAGTGTGGCGTCGGGCCGGAAGCCGAGCATGAGCGCGACGGCCAGTGAGATGGCGCAGGAGACCAGGTTGCGCAGCACAGAGGCCACGACATGCCCGGCGGGCACCACCCAGCCGCTGATCGGCAGAGTGCGGAACCGGTCGATCATCCCGCCGGTCATCTCGTCGGAGATGGTCACGGCGGTGAGCGCGGCGCCGTACCCTCCGGACATGAGCAGTACGGCCGGTACGACGAAGTCGATGTAGTCGAGCCTGCTGGAGCCGGTCGTGATCGCGCCGCCGAACACGAACACGAACAGGAGCATGATGATCACGGGCAGGGCGGTGTTGACGATGAGGCCGTCCAGGACCCGCATCTCGCGGCGCAGGTCGCGCACGACCAGGCGGCGCAGGTCGGCGGCGGCGCTCATGCCGCGGCCGAGGTGAGCTCGAAGAAGACGTCGTCCAGGGTGGGAGTGCGCAGCGCCACCCGCGAGACGGCGATGCCCGCCGTGTGCAGCAGGTCGAGTGTGCGGCGCAGGTGGTCGGCGTCTTGGAGGGCCAGCGTGAGCTCCTGGGACTCGGCGTCGAGATGGGCCCCCGACCCGGCCAGTACGGCGCCCGCCCGGGGCAGATCCTCGGCCCGCGCCGGGCGCAGGGCCAGTCGCTCCGAGCCGACCTGACGCTTGAGCGCCTCGGGGGAGTCGTCGGCGACGACCCGGCCGCCGTCGATCACCACGACGCGGTCGGCGAGTTGGTCGGCCTCCTCCAGGTACTGCGTGGTGAGCAGGATCGTGGTGCCGGAGGCGAGCAAGTCGCGGATCACCGCCCACAGGTCGGCCCGGCTGCGGGGGTCGAGGCCGGTCGTGGGCTCGTCCAGGAACAGGATCGACGGGGCCGACACCATGCTGACGGCCAGGTCGAGGCGGCGGCGCATACCTCCGGAGTATGTGCCCGCCCGCCGGTCGGCGGCGTCGGTCAGGGCGAAACGCTCCAGCAGTTCCCCCGCGCGGCGCCGGGCCTGCCGTCCGCCGAGACGGTAGAGACCGGCGAACAGCTCCAGGTTCTCCCGCCCGGTCAGCAGGTCGTCCACGGTGGCCTGCTGCGAGGTCAGCCCGATGGTGCGGCGTACGGCCACGCCCTCGCGCGTCACGTCGTGCCCGCCGACCACGGCGGTGCCGCCGTCGGGGGCGAGCAGCGTGGTCAGGATGCGCACGGTCGTGGTCTTGCCCGACCCGTTGGGCCCCAGCAGGGCCACCAGCGAGCCGGTGGGGACGGTCAGGTCGATCCCGGTCAGCACACGCGTGGCGCCGAACGACTTGGTGAGCCCCCTCACCCGAATGGCATCTGTGAATGCCGTACTGTGTATGACGTTCATAGTTTTATTAATGCAGAATCCTAGGACCGAGTCAAGGAGAAGCTCGATGGCGAGAGAACGGTCGCTGCCCCCCGTGTTGCAGCGGATGTGGGGGCTTGAGGCCGTGCCGCGCAGGGGCCCGAGGCCGCGCCTCGACCTGGCCACGATCACTGCGGCCGCCATCGAGATCGCCGACTCCGAGGGGCTGGCCGGCGTCTCGATGGCGAGCGTGGCCGCGCAGGTGGGATTGACGACGACGGCGCTGTACCGGTACGTCGACAGCAAGCAGGACCTGCTCACCGCGATGGCCGACGGGGTCGCACCGCCGCCGCCGGAGCCCGGAGGCAGGCACTGGCGCGACTACCTCGCCCTGTGGACCCAAGCCCACCGCGACCTTGTGCTCCAGCATTCCTGGGTGCTGTCGATCTCCCATATCGCCCCGCCCTTGGGTCCGAGACGGCTGCTCTGGCTGGACCGGGCGCTGGCCTCGCTCGACGGCACGGGCCTCGACGAGGGGGAGAAGGTCAACGTGGCCAGCACTCTGACCGGCTACGCGCTGACCGACGCGGCGCTCGTGCTCTCGGCGACCGAAGGGGTTCCCGAATTCGACGAGGCCGGCATCGAAGGCGCCGCCGACTACGGGGAACTGCTGGTCGGCATGCTCGACCCCGAGACCTATCCGGCGCTGTCGGCCGCCATGCGCGCGGGCGCCATGCACGGCGTCGAAGGCTGGGTGGACGACGAGGACTTCCGCTTCGGCCTCCGCCTGCTGCTCGACGGCGTCGAGCAGCTGATCGAGCGACGCGCCGAAAAGGACTGAGACGCGGATCGAGCGCCGGCTGGGGGTGTACCGGGCGCGTGACTCAGGGTTGGGGTGCGCCCGCGGCGGCCGCGCAGGCGGCGAGATCCTCGTGCAGTCGGTGCTGCCGTTCTTGTGACAGTGGCGCGAAGATCTGCCGTTCGACGGCACGCGCTGCGACGCTGGCCGTGCGCAGCGTGGATTGCCCGGCCTGGGTGAGCTCGGTCGGCAGCGCACGCCCGTGATCCGCGTGAGCCGGCCGGGTGAGCAGGCCCCGCTCCTGTAGTCGGCGGAGCACGACGTTCATCGACTGGCGCGTGACGAAGGCGTGGCGGGCGAGTTCGGAGTTGGACAGTCCCGGATGCTGGCCGAGCAGTTCGAGGCATGCGTATTGGGCGACGGTGAGACCCAGAGGACGCAGCACCTCGTCCATCGCGGCGTGCAGTGATGCCTGTACCTGCTTGAGGACATAGCCCACCGACTGGTCGAGGTCGCCCACGGTCTCTTCTTGCTTCATGTCAGTATTCTGACATATCCTCCTATGTCAGTTCCCTGACATAGGAGGAAGTTCATGGGCGGGCAGGTCACGTACTTCGAGTTGCCGGGCAAGGACATCGAGGCGACCCGGCGGTTCTGGGGCTCGCTGTTCGGCTGGACGTTCTACGAGGGCAACTTCCCGGGATACTCGATGATCCAAGGGCCCGAGCCCATGGGTGGAGCGCCGCACGATGATCCGTCACACCACCCGCGCGTCTTCTTCGCCGTCGACGACATCACCGCGGCTGTGGCTCGGGTGCGCGAACTCGGCGGTACCGCGGAAGATCCGGTCGATATCCCCTCCGGTGCCTACGCCCACTGCAAGGATGACCAGGGCGTGGAGTTCAGCCTGTCCCAGCAGGCGGGTATCCACGCTTGAACGGCACCGAGATCACCGAGTCAGGCCGCCTGCGCGGACCGCTGCTTCCGCTGGCACTGGCCACGTTCGCGGTCGGCACCGACGCGTTCGTGATCGCCGGCCTCTTACCGGCCATCGCCGCCGACCTTGACGTCGGTCTGCCGGCCGCCGGACAACTGGTGACCGTGTTCGCGTTGACGCTGGCTGTCGCCGCACCGGTTCTGGGCTGGCTGTCGAGCCCACTGGATCGTCGTAAAGCCCTGCAGTTGGCACTGATCGTGTTCGTCGTCGGCAACGTCGTGACCGCACTCAGCCCGAGCTATCCGCTGGCATGGCTGGCCCGGATCCTCACGGCACTCGGGGCGGCCACGATCACCGCCACCGCGTCGAGCGCGGCTGTCGCGATCACGCCCCCCGAACGGCGAGGGCGGGCCATGGCGCTGGTCATCGGTGGGCTCACCTTGTCGACCGCGCTGGGTATGCCTCTCGGCAACCTGATCGGCGGCGTCGACTGGCGTCTCACACTCTGGGCCGTCGCGGCTCTGGGCGTCGTTGCCGCGATCGGCATCACGGTGGCGTTGCCCAGGGTCGCGCTGCCGCCGACGACCCTTACGGCCCGGCTGGCCCCGCTGCGCCGGCCGAAGGTGCTCGCCGTTCTGGTCGTGACCCTGCTGGTGATGGCCGGGCACTACACCGTCTACACCTACCTCGCAGCCGTGACCGAGGGCGCGACCGGGTCGTTTCCACAGGCCATCACCATGGTCTTGTTCGTCTGGGGGGCCGGTGTCCTGTTCGGCAACTTTCTCGCCGGCCGGCTCGCCGACAGCCTTCCGGGACGCGGTCTGGCGCTCGCGGCACTCACCGGCGGTACGGTGCTGCTCGTGATCAGCCCGCTCACGGTCAGCCACCTGGTCGTCGCGTGCGTCTGGGCCGCGATCTGGGGCGCAACCGACGGGATGGTCTCCGTCGTGCAGCAACACCGGCTGGTCGGCCTCGCACCGGCTTCGGCACCTGTACTCCTCGGCCTCAACTCCTCCGCGATCTACCTCGGGGTCGCGATGGGCGGTGGGCTCGGCGGCCTGGCTCAGGACTGGCTGCCGGTCACGGTGCTCGGCGTTCCCGCCGCCGTCCTGGCATTCCTCGCGACGACCGTCACCCTCGCCGAGAGGAGAGCCGACACAACGCAGAGTTCACTCAGCGCAGCCGAGAGGGTCCGAACGCCCGGCAGGAGAACTGTCCGCCGAGATCAGGTGTGATGCCTGATCCGTCCGTGGAGACGGTGGTAACGGTTGATGTGCTCGAAGAAGCCGGTCCGCCGCTCCAGCACCGGCGAGTTGGGGTGGTCGGTCATGGTGTCGAGCAGCTTTTCCCGCTCCGGATCGGCGTTGCGGGCATACTCGTAGCGGAACCCATGCATCCACGCCCACCGGGAAGACGTTCATGGCCAGACGGCGCCAGGGCAAGAAACGGACGAAGGGTACGGCGGAGACGGGCGGCGACCCGCCGCAGGAGGAAGCCTCAGGCGGTGGCTGGAAGGCCGCGCGCGTATGGCTGGCCGGGATCGGCAGCGCCGTACTCATCGCGGCGATCGGCGTGGTGTTCACCACCTGGTACACCGCCGGCGGGATCGACGCCGTCGACAGCATCGGCGGCGCGCCGCCGCTGACGATCGGGCACGTGGCCGTGGACCTTGAGGAGCGCCCGCTCGTGCTGAGGGAGCCGGTGAGCGACCCCAGGGACCGCGCGACCCTGCTGAGCAGGGCGACCGGCGACGCCGAAATGGCGGCCGTGCTGGCCCGCCATCGCGTCGCCACGATCGGGGCCACGAACGTCACCGTCGTCCTGACGGGCAACCGCAGCAGCCTGCGCATCATCGACGTCAGGCCGAGGGTGCTCGTGCGCGCGCCGCCCGCCGACGGCGCCCTGTTGCGTCAGGGCACCGCAGGGGAGGCCGGCACGGTCGAGCTCGTCGCCGACCTCGATCGGCGGCCGGTGCGGTTCGCCGCGAAGAAGGAGCCGCGCACCGCGTACTTCACGAAACAGCAGATCGATCTGAAGCGGGATGAACGGGTCACGCTCAGTCTGTCGATCGTCGGCGAGTCGGCCTACTACGAGTTCGATCTCGTCGCCACGGTGCTGGCCGAGGACCGCTCCGAGGAGGTCGTGATCAACGGGCCGGGAGGCGTTCCGTTCCGGCTGACGGGCCCCGCCGATTCCTACCGCAGCACCTACCGAGGATTGGAGACCGGCGGCTGGGCGCCGATCTCCACCGGCCGGGACTGCACGGCCGTGGTGGCATGCTGACCGCGCGGGCCGCCGTCGCCCTCGTGCTGACGGTGGCGCTCCTGGTGACGCCGGGCTCCGACGCACCCAGCGGTGGTCTCGTGCCTGTCGGATGGCGTATGGCGTGGACGGCGCCCGACGGCTCCGACTCGGTGGTCTGGCACTACGGCACTCCGCTCTATGGCGTATCCGAGCAGGTGCTGGTCATGGTCGACGACGGGGGCGCGATCCGCGTGCGCGACGCCCGTACCGGCGTGCCGACCAGGAGCGTCGGGACCTTCGACGGGACGGTGGCCGGGGTGTGGGTGGCCGCCGGCACGATCGTGGTGTTCACCGAGAAGGAGGAAGGGCGCGGTCAGTTGCTCCATGCGTACGACCTGGCCACGGGCGCGGCGTTGTGGCGGCGCGCGGTGAGCATCGTCCGCGAGGGGCACCCACCCGGCAGCGGCTCCTACCGAGGGCAGCGGGTCATGGTGACCGAGGCCGGCGTCGTGGTGGCCGAGCGGCAGCTCGAACCCCTGACCCTCCTGTCTCTGGACCTGCGCTCGGGCCGAACCCTGACGAGCACGGTGCACGAGCGGAACTGCGACCTGCTCGCGGAGAAGGGCGCCCACTCGGTGCTGCTGCTCGACTACTGCACGGGCAACCGGGTCCGGCTCTCATCCGTCGATCCGGCCACGCTGCGGCCCTTCTGGACGCGCACGCTGCCCCCACCGGCGCTCACCTTCCCGAATCCGAGACAGGCCGGGGACCCGCCCCTGCTCGCCCTCATCGTCAGCGGCGACGGGTACGCCGAGGTCGTGGTCGACGAAGTCACCGCGTTCTACACGCCGGACGGCCGGCGGCTGCCCACCGATCCGGGCTCGCCGACCTCCACCGCTACGGTCCGGGGCGGCCGGTGGACCGAGCCGTTCCGGGCCGGTACCGCCGGTACGCACGTGAGCGGATCGACCAGGTGGCCGCTGCCGGCGTTCCTGACCTCCCTCGACCGGGCCACGGGACGCCTGCACGCCCTGCCACTGGACGTGCCCTACGCGGGCGCCTATCTGGTGGGGACGGCAGGGGACCTGGCGTTCGTGCACTCCGGCGGGAGCGTCTCCGCCTACGTCCTGACGTACGGAGCCGCGCCGGACGGCCATCTGTCCGGCCTCGCTCCCGACGACGCCTGGCCGGACGCGTGCGGCCTGCTGGACGCCGCCGACCTCCGTCCCCTGGCGGACGGTTACGTGCCCAGACCGGTGACGCGGGCGCTGCTCGGGCGTCCGCTGCCCGAGCCCGTCCAGTGCGACTGGATCCCACCCTCGGACGACGCCCCTGCGGTCTCCGTCTCGGTGGAGTGGGTGTCGCACTCCGACGCCGCCGCGCGGCGGATCTTCGCGGCGGAGACCGCCTCCATCAAGGAGAGCCACGCCTACGACCCCGTCACGGCGGATCCGTACCTGCTCGACTATCTCCGGTCCTCGGCGATCGGCACCGGCAGTGAGCCGGAAGCCGTCGTCGGCGTGGGGTCCGTGATCGTCCGGTTGGCCTCCGTCTCGCGCCCGGCGCTCAGGCTCCTGGCCCCGGTGGTGCGGGATGAACTGCTGGCCCGCCGAGGACTTCCCCGGCCCACGCCGTCCTCCCCTCCCCAGATGCGTTGGAGCTTCCCCACGGACGGCGATGTCCGAACCGAATTCGTGGTGAGCGGCGATGGCGTCTACGCCGCCGGCGGCGGCCGGGTCTACGCCCTGGACGCCTCCTCTGGCCGCCCGCGCTGGGCCCGCACGATCGGCGATCACGTGGCGGGGTTTCAGGTCGCCGACGGCCAGGTCTACGGCTTGGCCGGAAACTTCCTTCACGCCTTCGACGCTCGTACGGGCCGTCAGAAATGGCGGTACCAGGGCAAGCAGCTCGTCATGTTCACCGCAGGGGAAGGGCGCGTCGTCCTTTGCGGCTACGGGGGGACCGACGTGCTGGACGCGGCCACCGGGCGGCGGCTGTGGCGTTCCGGCGAGCGCGGCTGCACCGGCCGTCCCGTGATCGGGGGCGGTGCCGTGTACGTCCCCGGCCAGAGGGGCATCGTGCACGCTCTGGACGCCGCCACCGGCCGCCATCGTTGGAGCGCGCGCGGCGACGGGGACGTGACACCGGCGGGGAAGACCGTCTACCTCGGCACCGGCAACCGCGTCCGAGCGCTGGACGCCGCCTCCGGCGCGGAACGCTGGAGCACCCCTGTCGGCGACGGCGCCGTCTCCGCCACCGTGCTCTCCGGCACCGCCTTCTACGCCAGGGACTCGGCGGGCACCCTGCACGCGCTCGACGCCCGTACCGGCGAGAAGCGGTGGACCTTCTCGCCCGGCATCGTCGACACTTTCCCGCTGGCCCGCGCGACGGTCTCCGGTAGCCGCCTCTACCTGGTCGGGCCCGGCGGCATCGTCCACGCCCTGGACGCCGCCTCGGGCACGGAACTGTGGAGCACCCGAACGGGGGGCGGTAGCGTCTCCGCCCCGATCTCGCGCGGGGACATCGTGTACGCCGACGGGGGCGACAACGCCGTTCACGCCCTGGACAGTGCGACGGGCGCGCGCAAGTGGCGCGTGATCGTCGGCAGCCCTGCGGCGATCGGCCCCGTCGTCGAAGGCGGGCTCGCCTACGCGAGCGGCAGCGGCAACGTGTACGCCATCGGCCCCGCCCCCGGGCCGGGCCGGGGCCGGTGAGGTCAGGCCACAGGCGTCAGGTACCTGTGTGCCCACTGGTCGAAGGTCGTGAGCGGGATGCCGTAGTCGCGCGCGTACTCCGGGCGGGCGGGCAGGCCGACCACCTGGACGAACTCGTGGGAGGCGATACCCGGCCCGGGCATCCCGGCGGCGATCGCCTCCTCCATGGTCAGCTCGGGCGCGGTCAGTTCGGTGCCCAGGGCGTCCGAGAGGATCGCGGCGATCTCCGTCATCGTCCGGTGGTCACCGGCCAGTTCCAGTTCGACCTCGTGGAAGCGTTCGGGCTCGGCGAACGCGGCGGCGGCCGTCGCGCCGATGTCGTCGGCCGCGACAAGGGCGAGCCGGGTGGACGGCTTCAGCACGGTCACCAGGCCGCCCTCGACACCGCGGGGGAACAGGTAGGCGACGGCCGGCAGGAAGTTCTCCATGAAGAAGCCCGGCTTGATGATCGACCAGCGGGTGAAGCCCGCCTCGCGTACCCGGTTCTGGATGTCGGCCTTGACGGTCATGGCCGGCTCCAGCGCCGCCCATCGCCCTTCGGCCCAGCCGGGGGTCTCGACGTGCTGCCCCGCTCCAGAGGTCGACGTCTGCACGAACTGCGGTACCCCGGCGGCCAGCGCCGCTTCGATCAGGTTGACGGCCTGGCGCAACTCGTCGTCGAAGTCGAACCCGCCCGCTCTCGAAGGGGGCATCTGCGCGGAGAAGACGGCTCGGGCCCCTTGCGCGGCATCGGCCAGGGAGTCGCGGTCGTGGAGGTCGCCGGTGACCAGTTCGGCGCCGAGCGCCCGGACCGCCTTGGCGCGGTCCGTTCCGGGGTCGCGAACGAGCGCGCGCACGGGTACGCCGGCGGCGAGCAGCGCGCGGGCGGTGGCGCCGCCCTGCTGTCCGGTGGCGCCGGTGACGAGGACGGGTGCGGGGTCTGTAGCCATGAGGCCGCTCCTGAGGTGCGCGAACACGAAACGGCGGACCTCGCCGTTTCCAGTGCGATACGATACGGCGGACCCCGCCGCTTAGCAAATGTGAGGTGACGCCATGCCCGCCCAGCGCGCGGACGCCCAGCGCAACCATGCCCTCCTGCTCGCCGTGGCAGCAGAGGCGATCGCCACGGACGGCGCCGACGCGTCCCTGGAGCAGATCGCCCGTACGGCGGGCGTCGGGTCCGGCACCGTGCGCCGCCATTTCCCCACCCGCCAGGCACTGCTCGAAGCGGTCTTCCGGGGGCGGGTCGAGACCCTGTGCGCCCGCGCTCGCGAGCTGACCGGCCAGGCCGACAGCAGAGCCGCGCTGCTGGATTGGCTGCACGCCGTCACCTCGGAGGCCGCGACCATCCGAGGGCTGGCCGTCGCGCTGACCCGCGACCGGGCCGACCCCTGCGCCGTGCAGGAGTACTGCTGCACGGCCCAGCTCACCGAGGCGGGCGGCCCGCTGGTACGCCGCGCCGCGAGCGACGGCGAACTGACACCGGGCGTGACCGTCGACGACCTGATCACCCTGATCACCGGCATCGCCCTCGCCACGGAACACCACCCGAACCCCGCCACCGAGTCCGACCGGCTGCTGCGCCTGGCGGTGTCGGGATTCTTCCGGCCGCAGGGCTGATGCCGGTGCTCGCCTCGGCCGGATTCCGGATGAACGTCGCGCTCGTCGTCAGGCCGGCACCCGTACCGGCCTGATCGCTGTGGTCAGGAGCGGTTGTCCAGGTAGTGGCGGGTGAGCCGCGTGATGTCATCGCCGCCGTGGCCCGCTTCTACGACGGCCTGGGCGAGGGGACGGACCGACCCGAGCGGCCCGGGGTCCATGCCGCGGCTCTCGGCGGCGTGGATGATGTGGTCCATCGTGGCCACGTTCGAGGCGATGCTCGACACGTCTGCCGGGAATTCGCCGCGATTGAGTTTTTCCGCCATGTCGGTGATCGATTCGGGGAGCAGGCCGATGATTCCCTGGGCGAACGGCGCGAAGTCGGCGGCGTCGATGCCCTCCGCCTCGGCCAGGGCGAAGGAGTGGGCGAGACCGCTCATCGACGTCCAGAAGATGTTGAGCAGCGCCAGGTCGAAGCCCGCAGCGCGGCCGGGATCCGCGCCGAGATGGGTGTGCGAGCCGCCGAGCGCGGACAGCGTCTCGGCGTGCGCCCGGTACGACTCCTCGGGTCCGCTGTAGAGCAGAACCGCCGCGGAGGTGCCGATGGTGAAGGTGGGCGACATGACCGCTCCGTCGAGGTAGTCGATGCCGTGCTCGGCGGCCCAGGCGGCGGCCGTACGGGAGCGGGCGGGGGTGTCGGCCGTGAGATTGATCAGTGTGCGGCCTTTCAGGACGTCGGCGATCGGCAGGAGGATCGCGTCCGAGGCGTCGTAGTCGAGCACGCAGACGATCACCAGCGGGCCGGCGGCAGCGGCGTCGGAGGGAGACGCGGCCAGGACGGCGCCCTTCGCGACGAGTGCGTCCGCCTTGGACGCGGTGCGGTTCCATACCGTGGTGGGGTGCCCGGAGGCCAGGAAAGCGGCCGCGATGGCCTGCCCCATGGGGCCGAGACCGAGAACGGTGACCGGGCTCTTCTGGGCGGTCATGTCGTTGTCCTTTCGTCGCCTGATGGTTCGACCGGGCAAGGGTGCCGTCGGTGAACTCCGCGTCCTTGGAAATGGGGGACCTGCGGTGTCTCCGACCTTGGCCCGTTGCGGAAATTTGTGCAAGTACCTACTATTTGTTCAGGTACTTACCTTTACTTCAGCATGGGAGGCTTCGGATGAAGAAGCGCAGCTACACCTGCGGCCTGGACGCGGCCGTGGACGTGGTCGGCGGCAAGTGGAAGGCGCTGATCCTGTGGAGCCTGCACGAAGGCCCTCGGCGGTTCGGCGAGCTGCGAAGAGAGGTGCCGGGCATCAGCGAGAAGTCGCTGATCCTGCAGTTGCGCGAGATGGAGCACTGCGGATTGGTGCACCGGGAGGTGTACAAGCAGGTCCCGCCGAAGGTGGAGTACTCGCTGACCGAACTCGGTCAGTCCCTCAACGAAGCCCTCATCCCGCTGGGCGACTGGGGTGAGAAGCACATGAAGACCATCGAAGCGATCCCAGCGGCCTGACCGGCCGGCGGACCCGGCCGATCAGGCGGCCGGTGATCCGCCCTGGCGCACCGCCTCCTTGTACCAGCGGCCCCAGTCGTCCAGCTGCTCGGTGATGGCGTCCAGGCTGCGTCCGACCTCGGTCAGCGTGTAGTCGACGCGTGGCGGCACTTCTCGGTGGACGGTCCGCGTCACCAGACCGTCGCCTTCCAGCTCCCGCAGCTGGCGGGTCAGCATGCGCTGCGTGATGCCCGGCAGGGTTCGCCTGAGTTCACCGAAGCGCAGGGTTCCCGGGACCAGTTGCTTGAGGATGGCCAACTTCCAGCGACCACCGAGAATCTCCATGGCGAACTCGACGGCGCAGTAATCCGGAGTCTCTTCGACATTGGAACGCACGGCTGACCTCCATTGGTATACAGAATGACACTAGGTAACATAAATGGCCGTACTTGCAGCTTGCGGTGAAACCTCCCGAAACTGTGACAATGGTGAACAACGATACGCCCGTACCTGTGCGCGCGACAGGGGAAGGGGACCGGCCGACCTCGTCGTCGCGGCAGCGGTGGGTGATCCTGGCCGTGATATCGGGCGGCCTGCTGCTGTGCGGCATCGACCTCACCGTGCTCCACGTCGCCGTGCCGAGTCTGAGCCGGGATCTCCGTCCCAGCGCCGCGGAGTTGCTCTGGATCGTCGACGTGTACTCCCTGGCACTCGCCGCCATGCTCGTGACGTGCGGGACCCTGGGCGACCGGATCGGCCGACGCCGTATGGTGCTCGCCGGCTTCCTCACTTTCGGGCTGGCCTCGGCGGCCTGCGCCTTCTCGGCGTCCAGCGTGCAACTCATCGCCGCACGTGCGGCGCTGGGCCTCGGCGCGGCGATGATCATGGCGTCGACGGTGGCGATCATCAGGGTGGTGTTCACCGACGGCCGTGAGCGGGCCTTCGCGATCGGCGTGTGGACCTCCGCCCACAGCGTCGGAGCGACGATCGGGCCGCTGGTCGGCGGGCTGGTCGCCGAGCGGTGGGGGTGGGGTGCCGTCTTCCTGGTGAACGTTCCCGTGCTCGTCGTCATCCTGGCCGTCGGGGCTCGCGTCATCCCCGAGTCGAAGAACCCCGTGCCCCGCCGGTGGGACCTGGCCAGCGTGGTGCTCTCCGTCACCGGCCTGGCCGCCGTGGTGTACGCGCTCAAGCAGGTCGGCGAACACATCGGAGTGAACGCCACGATCATCGTCACCGCCCTCGGCGGGGTGACGCTGCTCTACGTCTTCGTCCGCCGGCAACGACGTCTGGCGGAGCCGCTGCTGGACTTCTCCCTTTTCGCCGAGCGCCGCTTCACCACCGCCACTCTCTGCGTCATCGGCTGCTTCGGCGGCTACGTCGCCCTGCTGTTCTTCCTGACCCAGTGGCTCCAGCAGGTGGGCGGCTACTCTCCGCTGTACGCCGGCCTTTCGCTGATGCCGTTGGCCGCCGCCAACGCCGTGGGCGCCGTCACCGCGCCCTGGATGGCGAACCGGTGGGGAAACCGCGGGGCGCTCACCGGTGCGCTGCTGCTTTTCGCCCTCGCCTACGCGGTCATCGCCGCCGTGGGCGACACCGCCCAATACGGCGTTCTCCTCGCGCCGCTGCTCGCAGCCGGGTACGGCGCCGGCATCGTCATGACGCTGGGCGCCGACTCCATCATGAGCGCAGCTCAACCCGAGCGTTCCGGGGAAGCGGCCGCCATTCAGGAAACCTCCTTCGAACTCGGCGCGGGACTCGGCGTCGCCGTCCTCGGCACCGTCATGGCCGTCGTCTACCGCACCGGCATGCCGCCGGTTCCCGGCCTCGGAGCCGATGAACGCGTCACAGCCGGAGAGTCGTTCGCCGCCGCCGAGGGCCTCATGGCCCAACTGCCCCCGGCAACCGCGGACGCCGTGCTGAACGCGGCCCGGCGAGCCTACGACCAGGGCTTCACCGCCGTGGCGGTGATCGCGACGGTCGGACTGGCCCTCACCGCTGCCATGGCGGCCGTCCTGCTCCGCCCCGGCAAGGGCGAGAGCGTCTGAAGGACGGCGCCGCCTCGGCTCGCGCTGTGCGATCTCCTCCGGACCGGTCGACTCGGCCCGCCGCCGCTCCGTGCTGTGCCTCCCACACCGGCGACAGCACGGAGACAGGTCGGCGAAAGGCGCTTCTTCTAGTGTCGGACCGGATCTCACGCTCTTCACGAGAGGGCTCGATCCCCGGAGCGCGGTACGAACGCGTGCCGCCGTCCGGCGCTCGCGGTCGGGAGTCCCGCCCGGAACCGTTGTTCCCGGGCGCGTTCTCACCAGGTGAGCCCCAGAGATCGTCACGGCAAGGTGACTATTTTCTGCTATTGCATCGACGATCACCCGCGAGCAAACTGTGACCAGGCAAGCACGCTCCGAGATCGCCGGGAGCGCGCGAAGAGCGCATCTTCTACACGGGGAGCAGTACGAACCATGCTGAACAGGCGACTACGCCACTTGTGTCTCGGGTTAACCGCGACAGCGACCATCCTTCCCTTGATCACCGCGATCCCGGCCGCCGCCTCCACGGCCACTACCGCCACCACGACCGCGGATCCGACGCCGGTCCAGCAGATCGGCCCAGGCCAGTACTTCGCGGACACCCGGGTCTTCGAAGTCAGCGAGTCCGACGTCGCCGCAGGGGCGATCGGACGCAGGCACAAGGTGGCCGCCGTCGACGGCGGCCTGGCCAGACCGGAGTCGGTCCCGGCGGCGCGCACCGACCTGGCCGTCTTCGGGCCCGGCTGGCAGGCCGAGTTCCTCGGCGGGACCACCAGCCGTGCACTGAATGTGCAGGGAAACGAGGTGGTCGTCACCGAGCTGGGACTGTCCGGCTCGACCCGCTACGAGCTCAAGAGCTCGGTCGACTTCCCCTCCGGCGGAGGCATCCGCAAGTACGAGGCCACCGACGGCTCCAAGCTCAGCGAGACCACCCGCTGGGACACCACAGCGGGTGCGATGAAGACGACGATCACCGAGGTCCCGGCGATGGACCTCGGCACGCCGGCCGCAGGGGACGACGGCTTCGTCAACGCCGACGGCAGCGCCACCAGCGCCGCCGACCTGAACCTCACCTACACCTGGTCCCAGCTCGGCTCGGCCTCCTGGCGGGTGACGGACGTCGCCAACCGCGCGCACGGCGCCGCGGCCGTCCGCTACGACCCGCAGGGACGCGTCGCCTCCGTCACGGAGTCCGCCGCCGGCGACACCCCCGAGAGCGTACTGACCTTCCAGTACGCCACCTCGACGACCGCCACGGCCGCGACCTTCGGCGACTTCCAGGGACGGATCAAGCAGATCTCCCTCGCCACCGGCACGGACCCGGCCCAGGTCGTGGCGAGGTACGGCTTCGACACCGCCGGCTACCTCCGGACGGCCACCGACCCCACCGACGACGGCCAGGCCGGCTACGCCTACGACGCGACCGGTCGTGTGACGACACTGTCCTCCGAGCGAAAGGGCGCCTGGGATCTGAGCTACTCCGGCTCGTCCGCCTCGCCCACCGCCACCTCGACCGGTCCCGGCGGACTGCCGGACGCCCCGGACCCGGCCAGCAGCACGCGCCCGCCCGCGGGTGCGCCGAGCCTGGCCGATCCCAACACCACGGGACCGCCCACCGGTGAGTTTCCGCCTGAGGGTATCGACCCAGGTCAGGCATACCCCCGCCATTGCTGGTACGCCGCGAGCTGGCTGTGGTACACGCGCGCCGGCTGCGCCGCCTGGACCGCGCACTACGGCTGGCGCAAGCCGTACTGGAGGCAACTCCCCACCGGACGCTGGGTCGTCGGCATCCTCTACGACCACTGCACCAGCGCCCCCGACCGGCCGGGCGGATTCAACTTCATCCCCGCGTGCGACATGCACGACTACGGGTACGGCCTGATCGGCAACACCTACAAGGGCTACCGCTTCTACCTGGACAGGCACCGCAAGGTCGACGTCGACGACGTCTTCTACGTCACCCTGCGCGATTGGACCTGCTCCGCTTACAGCTGGTGGCGGCGCGGTACCTGCCGGAACATCGCCTGGGTCTACCGCAAGGCGGTCCGGTTCGGCAATCCGAGGAACGGCGCGAACGCGACCTGACGAACTGCGGGCGCGGGCCTGTTCCGAGGGTCCGCGCCCGCCCCACCGAAAGCCTTCTCATGCCCCGTAGAAGACACCGCCGCCGAGCCGCCCTGATCGCCGGCGCCTACCTGGGCGCCGTGCTGGCCACGGAGGGCTACCTCAGGTTCGTCTCCATCCGGTACGGCACGCCGATCGGTCCCGGCATCGTCCTGATGGCACTCACCCTGCCTTCCTCCGTGCTCGTGCTGGCGACGCCGGTGGAGGGCGGGTACCTGGAGGCCGCCCTGGTCGGCTGCGGCGTCCTGCAGGCGGGCGTGCTGTGGCTGCTGCTCCGTGGACCGGTCGATGCCAGTTCTTCCTGGAGGAATCACCCGTGAGGAAATCAGCCGCCATCGTGGCGGTCTTAGCGTCGGTCGTCGCGCTGACGGTCACCGGGGCCGTGGCGCTGGCCTCGGCGCCCGGCCCCGAGATCGCCCCCGGCCTGTCGAAGCGACTGTCCGCGGGCGGCACGATGAGAGTGATCGTGACCACCCGGAGTCAGGCGCAGCTCTCCGCGGCGGCCGCCTCGGACCAGGTGCTGCAGCGCTACACCTCTCTGCCCATGGTCGTCCTGCGGGTGGACAAGGCCGGGCTGGACCGGCTCAGCACGCAGCCGGACGTGGTGAGCGTGGTCGAGGACAAGCCCGAACCGCCGGTGCTGGCCCAGAGCGTGCCGCTGATCGGCGCGGACAAGACCCGTGCCGCGGCTCTGACCGGCAAGGGCACCGCGGTCGCCGTACTGGACACGGGGGTGGCGGTACGGCACCCGTTCCTGGGCGGCAGAGTGATCGCCGAGGCGTGCTTCTCCCCGAGTGACCCGGAGTACGCGGCCACCAGCCTCTGCCCGAACGGCACGGACGCGCAGGAGGGGCCGGGCTCGGCCGACTCCGAGCAGGGCCGGTGCGCCACGCTCGACTGCGCCCACGGCACGCACGTGGCGGGGATCATCGCCGGCCGGGCCGGGGTCAGCGGCTCCGACGGTCCGGGAGTCGCTCCTGAGGCCGACATCGTCGCCATGCAGATCTTCAGTCGCTTCGAGTCGGAGGACATCTGCGGCATGAGCGCCTCGCCCTGCGTGCTGAGCTTCACCAGCGCCCAACTCGCGGCTCTGGAGAAGGTCCACGCCCTGCACCAGTCGGGCGTGCCGATCGTGGCGGCCAACCTGAGCCTCGGCTCGGGCCGGTACAGCGCGGCATGCGACGCCGACCCGCGCAAGGCGGCGATCGACCGCCTGCTCACGCGTGGTGTGGCCACGGTCGTCGCGGCGGGCAACAACGGGTTCGGCGACGCTGTCAGCGCTCCGGCCTGCGTCACCTCGGCCGTCGCCGTGGGCAGCACCACCGACACCGACGAAGCCTCCGGCTTCAGCAACCGAGGCGCGCTCCTGGACGTCTTCGCGCCGGGTACGGGCATCACGTCCTCGGTGCCCGGCGGGCGATGGGCCGCCATGAGCGGTACCTCCATGGCCGCCCCGCATGTGGCCGGTGCCTTCGCGGTGCTGCGCCAGACGTACGCCTCGGCGGGCATCGGCGAACTGGAGGCGAAGATCAAGAGCACCGGGAAGGCCATCACCTACCCGGGTGGGAGCACTCCTCGGCTGCAACTGAAGGACGCGGCCCTCGGCCCGACCCCGACTCCGACCCCGACGCCCACTCCGAAGCCGACGCCGCCACCGGACGGCAAGCACTGGGTGGACACCTTCGGCACGGCCAACGGCTACCCGTGGACGCAGTGCGTCGGCAAGTGCCCCGTGCAGGGCAAGCTCTACGCCGCCACGAACTACGTCTTCTGCAAGATCTGGGGAGACGAGGTCAGGGACGGCTCCGGCAACTACAACCGTTGGTGGTTGCTCACCGACCTCGATCGCACCAACCCGGGGGCGAGCGGGCGGTCTTACGTCTCGGCCTACTATCTGTCCCGCTGGGGTAACGACGAGGCCCGTGACAACAGCGGCGCCGTCATCCCCGACTGCACGGGCAAGAGCACCGGCAAGCACTGGGTGGACACCTTCGCGGACGCCATCGGCTATTCCGGCCCGTTGACCGGCGCGACCATGCAGGGGCAGCTCAACAAGGCGACCAACTACGTCTTCTGCAAGAAGTGGGGCGCAGAGGTCAGGGACAGCGCGGGGAACCACAACCGTTGGTGGTTGCTCACCGACCTCGATCGCACCAACCCGGGGGCGAGCGGGCGGTCTTACGTCTCGGCCTACTATCTGTCCCGCTGGGGTAACAACGAGGCCCGCGACAACAGCGGCGCCGTCATCCCCGACTGCAGCTGACCATGCATGGTGTCTGGCCGACTCGGGCGGGAGGGACCCGTCTGATCATCATCTAGCTGCCGTATTCCCGGTTTTCGCGGCCTTTTTGTCAAGGCGGTTGAAAACCGGGAGAGCGCTTCCACTACTCCCTGCTACCTGCGGTGACGCCAAATTCTTGAGAAGAGTTTCTTGATTGTTTGGCATTCGTGAGTCAAGCTTTACCATGATCATCGCGATGGCCCGCCACCGCGGGCCGTCGGCCGCACGTGGAAGGATGAGGACGCTTGACGTACACGAGAACGCTCGGACGTGCCGGTGTCGCAGCCGTCGCCGCGACGCTGACGATCCTGAGCACCGGGGTGGCCGCACACGCCTCCCCTGCTCCCTCCCCCGCCAAGAGTTCCGCCGTCGCCTGCCAGCCTTCGGGTGCGCTAGCAGTCGACGGCGCGGAGCTCGACGTCAACAGCCCCGCGCCAGGCGTGGGTAACTGCTACACCTTCACCGGAAACGTCGGCGACAAGCTGACCGTCGGAATCTATCTGCCCGGCGCCACCGGCGAGCGGTTCGGCTTCCACAGCAAGCTGATCGTCCGCGACCCGGCCGGCCAGATCGTCGCCCAGTACGTCGGTGGGTCCCCGCAGGTCGAGGGCATCTACCGGCTGGCCATCCCCGACCTGACCGCCGCCG
Organism: Nonomuraea longicatena; assembly: GCF_039525605.1. Lineage (NCBI taxonomy): Bacteria > Bacillati > Actinomycetota > Actinomycetes > Streptosporangiales > Streptosporangiaceae > Nonomuraea > Nonomuraea longicatena. The sequence goes on from NZ_BAAAHQ010000025.1 coordinate 118,150, forward strand.
GGACCTACCAGGTCGAAGTGGCCCCGGTGTTCCCCGACGGCTTAGTCTCCGGCCGAGTCCTGCTCAACTCCGTCGTCGACCTCGGCCGTGTCGACATCGACGGTCCCGGCAAGCAGGTCACCCTCAAGCGGATAGGCCAGGAGCAGCGCATCACCTTCGCCGGACGCTCCGACCAGTGGGTCCAGCTCGACCTGGCCAACTTCGACTTCCAGACCGGCACCCCGGCGCGTGAGGCGGGCGTCTGGGTCGAGATCTGGGACAAGGACAAGACCCGCCTGCTGTACCGCGACGTCCTGCGCGCCAACGGCCGCCGCGAGATGGGTCCGCTCCGCGTCACCGCCGACTTCGTCGTCCAGGCGTGGACGGTGTGGGGCTCGCAGGGCGGCGTGACCCTCTCGATCCCGAGCATGCCGCCGCAGAAGTAACCCTTTGAGAAAGTACGGCGCGGGCCTCACACGGGCCCGCGCCGTACTCGTATCCGAGCCGGACCGGTGTCCAGCCAGTCGGCGACGGCCGCGACGTACTCGCCTGTCTCCGTCAGCGGCAGGAGGTGCCCGGCTGATGGAAAAGTCCGATGTGTCCAGTCGGGACGGCGAGCGGCCACACCGTCGACCATGGTCGTGGTGATCAGCTTGTCCTGCGCCCCGGCCAGCAGCAGTGTGGGAACGTCGAGCCGGTCGATCATGCGGTGGGCCGCATCCCTGTCGACGAAGAGGGCGGACAACACCGAGGCGAAGGCCGCGACGGCGCAACCGAGGTGGCGAATCGCACCCCTTCAGCGTGCCATGCCGGGCGCACCGGGGAAGGCCCAGCGGAGGATCGGGGCGCTTCTTAATCCACCGGCCGGGATCGGTGGCGGGGTGTCGGGTGGGCACAGGTGTCGGCAGGGGCACGGCGGCGCAATGGAGCCGGTCGCGGGGCCAGGCCCGCGCGGTCAGGTGTCCCTCTGCGTGAGGTGTGCATCCACGGTGCCGCGCAACTCGGCCAGGAAGGTCTCGAACTGCTGTAGCACCTCGGGGTGGTACTGGGACAGCACCGCATCCTGGCGGTCGTTGACGGGACCGAAGAACTCGTCGGAGAGTTTTCTGATGTGCGGGCTGGTACGCAGGGTGACGACGCGCCGGTCGGTGTGTTCGCGGCTGCGGACGACGTACCCTGCCTCTTCGAGGCGGTTCACCAGCGCGGTCATGGCGCCCGACGACAGGGAGATGCGCCTGCTGAGCTGGGCCGGGGACAGCGGGGCACCCCGCTCCTCGGCGGAGGAGATCTCCAGAAGGGCGAAGGCGTCGGTGGAGTGCACGCCCAGCACTGCGGCGAAGCGGCGGCCTAGTTCGGTGAAGGTCGCACCATAGGCCCGGAGCCCTTCCGCCAACCGCTCACGCTGCGCCGCGACGCCACTGGGCATCGGTTCCTGCATCCGGGTTCTCCGCCTTCCCTTGTCTGTGAGCCGCGTCGACGGCGTGTTTGACAATCTATCGGGCCCAATCTACCTTCGCCATGGAACTACTTCACCATGGAGGTATCTAAGTGACCGGTGCGCCTTATGCTGGTGCCGACCCGTTCGCCAACCCCCCTCGTGGCCTCAGTGAGCCTCATCCCGCCCCGGCCGCCCTGCGCGCCGCAGGCCCGATCGTCCGGGCCGATGCCTACGGTGGCGGCCCGGTGTGGATCGTCACCGACGATGCGCTGGCCCGTAAGGTTCTCACCGACCCCCGCCTCGTCAAGGACCCCGCTTACGCGCCGCCGAGCTGGGACCCTCACATCGTCGGACTGGAGCCGCCAGCCGCCGAGCACCTGTCGCTCACCACGGTCGACGGCCCGGAACACACCCGGCTGCGCCGTGCGCACGCCGGGCTCTTCTCCGCCCGCAGGATGCGCGAGCACGCCGATCGGACCACCGAGATCGTCCGGCGCCTGCTCGCCGAGGTCGCCGACGACCAGGTCGACCTGATGGCCGACTTCACCACCCGGGTCCCGCTCACGGTCCTGTTCGACCTGCTCGGCATCCCGCTCGACCGGGTCGACCAGGCCATCGACGCCTGCCAGCGAATGGTCCACGGTGCCCCCGACGAGATCGGCGGCTCGATCGCGGCGCTGGAGGAACTGGCCGCCGAGTCGCTCCGCGACGGTCGGCACGGGCTCGCCGCCGAGCTGCGCGATCACGTCCCCGACGAGGTCACCGACGTACAGCTGCGCTACCTGATCTTCGGGCTGATCTTCGCCGGGCAGCTCACCACGGAGGCGGCCATCGGCTTCCTGGTCGCCCACCTCCTCGACCCCGACCGGCCGGTGGACGGGGTCACGATCGATGATCTCGTCCAGGAAACGCTGCGTCTGCACCCACCCGCCCCCTTCACTCTCTGGCGGTTCGCCACCACCGACCTCGAACTCGCCGGTGTGGCGATCCCTGCGGGCTCCCCGGTGCTCGTCGACATTCAGGGCATCAACACCGCCCCCGGCCGAGCGAAGGGGCAGGACCTCACCTTCGGTGCGGGCCCGCACTACTGCCTCGGCGCGCACCTTGCCCAGGTCGAGTTGAGCGCGATCGCGAGGGTGCTCCGGGCCGACTTCCCCGACGCGCGCCTGGCGGTGCCGTACCGCGAGCTCCGGCAGGCCGGTGAAGTCGGCATCATCGGAGGTCGGCTGACGGCCCTCCCGGTCACCCTGCGCCCGGGAAGCAGCGGTGCGCAGGGTGGCTGAGACTCCTCGTGATCCGAACTCCGAACAGTTCCTGAGGTTTGCCGATCACCCCGGTGGCCGGCAGTGGGCCGCCGGGGCCGGCCTTGGCCGCAACCCTGCTCCAGTAGCCGGACGCATTGATTCACCGTCTATCGCGTTCCCGGCAAGACATCGCAATCAGGTGAAATTCCCTTTCTGAGGACAGTCCGTGTCTAAATAGCATGGCGAGGTTACGATCGCCGTACATATTCTTGGGTACGGGAGGGACAGGCATGGATATGGCAGCATTGGCCAGTCAGCTCATGCCATACCTGAGTGCGGCGATCGGTGCCTATGGGGCGGCTTTAGCGGCCAAAACTCAGGACGTCATCGCGGATGAGACGGTCATCCTGGGACAACGTCTGCTTCAGCGCGTCCTCAAACGAGAACAGTCCCGCGCGCAAATCGAGTCCGCCGTCAACGATCTTGAGCAGGCCCAGTCGGACCCGGAGGCGGGGGACGTCGACGACGCGTCGGCGGCGCTGCGTCTCCAACTGAAGAAGGCGCTGACCGCCGATCCCGAGATGGCGGCGGAAATGGCCAGGATGCTGTCGGACACCACGCTTTCGAGCGGGGTCACCGCAGTGGGCGAGCGGGTCGCCGTCATCGGGGTCAACGTCGGTGTCGTACAGCAGGGCGACGATTCCACCGCCTCGCGATGACCGATCCTCCCGTCCCCAAGAAGGCGGCGGCACGCGGTAAGCGCGCTGCTGAGATCAGCGACAACCGCGGCATCACCCAGCAGGGCGACAACTCGGCCGCGGGCCAGGTGCAAGCCGGAACCGTCGGTGAGATTCACGTTCATGTCGCGCCGCCGCGCAAGTCGTCGGGGAAGAAGTCCCCGGACCCGCCCGACGAGGGCAGGCGGCGACTTCTCCTGATGATCGCGGTGGGCGCGGTGGGCACTGTCGGCCTGGCCGGCGGCGGATTCTGGGTCCAGCAGAACCTCACACAGTTGACGCCGGTGTTCGGCGGCGGGTGGGAGGCGTTGTTCGCCAGCGAGGAGATCGGTGAGGTCTTTCGGCGGCAGCGACTCGATGTCGACGTCAACAATCTCTCCGGCATCGACATGACCTACATCCAGGGCGAGGACCTGGACCGCTACCACTTCTTCCTGTGCCCGGCCGACAGCATCGCCGCAGCGGTGAAGAACAACTTCAGGGCGTCGGGACAGTCGCCGTCGAACCCCCGCCTGGTATTCCAGGCCCCCATGGTGGTGCTGGTTCACCGAGCCCTGCTGGAATGCCTGGTGGGCCAGTCCCTCGTCAGGTCGGAGAACGGCTTCCACGTTTTCGACGTACTGCGATATCTGGACCATCGCCTGAAGAAGCCGAACTGGACATGGGGCAGTATCGGAGCGCCCGAAGCGGTCGCGCAGGGGGATTCCCAGGTGGAGGTGGTCTCCGGCGCTCCGTGCTCGGCCGGCGGCGGTGATCTGTACCTCAGCCTGCTCATCCACGCGCACCGGAAGAACTACCGTACGGACAAGGTGCGTTTGGTCAACGATTTGCAGCGATTGTTCCTGAACAGTTGGCCGGCGAGCAGTTCCGGCCTGTTACAGGAGTTCTTCTCCAGCCAGCAGTACCCGATGGCCTTCGTCTACGAGCACGACGCGCTCAAGTATCTGGCGGACCAGCAGGGAATAGCACCCGATAATTACCGCCTGCTCTATCCCGACCCGGGCGTGATCTCCAAGCACCTGTTCGTCGGCCGAGACGACGAGGACGGGAGCGAACTCGTCGGCGATCTGCTCACCTCGCGCGAAGTGCAGCAGATCATGGCACGGAGATTCTTCCTGCGTGGCGCCGACGCCGAACTCTTCGAACAGGCCGTCATCGCGCACGGCATGACCGGTTGCATCCGGCAGGGCGACGCTGTCGGGTCTTTGGCACTGCCGATCCCTTCCGACATCGCCCCGTTTCCCCGCCCGGACCTCATGATCGAATTCAGGAACGAGATCGTGGCATGCGCCTGAGCCGACCGGCACCTCGGAGGGTGGTCATCGCGGCGGTGATGTTGCTCGTGCTGTTCGCCGGGCTGTACGCGACCCGGGATCCCGACCGGCCGGAGCAGATCACGATCCTGGCCGCTCCCGAACTGATGGATCTGCGTCCCGTCCTGTCCGACTTCACCCGCGCCGAAGGGATCCGGGTCGAACTGCGCGAAGCCGATGGCGCGCCCCTCTCCACGCAACTGGGCACACGGCCGCCCGTCGACGCCGTCTGGCTGCCGACCGGCCTGGAGCACAACGGGGACGGCAACCGGCAACTCGGCGCGGGAAGAACGATCACCTTCTCCCCGGTTCTGCTGGCTCTGAAGGTCTCGGTCGCCGAGCGCCTCGGTTGGATCGGCAGCCGGGTCACCTGGAAGCAGATCGCTTCGGCCGCCCGAGGACACCGCTTCACCTTCGGCATGAGCGCACCGGATCAGACGTTCACCGGGCGCGCCGCCGTACTGGCCGTCGCCAGCGGTTTGACCGGGGTCATCGACTCGATCGACGACGGCGACATCTATCCGGCGGCGGGCGGGCTGCGGGCGATGTCCGCCGCGCAGACCGTCACCGCGTCGACCGATGCCGAACTGGCCGCCCGCTTCCTGCAATCCGGCGGCGCCTCCGCGGACGGGCTGTACACCCACGAATCCCAGATCGCCCGGCTCAACGCCTCCGGCCTTCTCAAGCAGCAGTTGGTCCCCATACGACCGAGTGACGGCGTGGTCAGCGCCAGGTACACGCTGCGGCCCCTGCTGAAACCGCGTACACCGAAGGCGGCCGAGAACCTGTCCCGGCTCGCCGACCATCTGCTCGACCCGGACACGCAACAGAAGATCGCCGATCGGATCCGGCACCGTCCCATCGCTCCAGGCGTGCGCCTGCCAGCGGCTCTGCCTGCGAACCCGCCCCCGTTGCTCAACATCCCCCGGGACCAGACCGTCGTCGACCGGCTCGTCGCCGTCTACCTGGGCCGCTACCGTTACGCCACCCGCACCGTCTTTCTCCTTGACGTCTCGGGCTCCATGCGCGGTGCCAAAACCGCAGACCTGCGCCGGGCCGCCGCGGCCTTGGCCGGTGCGCCCGTGACTCACGGGGCCGGGGTCGCCGAGGAGGAGGCGATCTTCCTCCCGTTCGGCTCCTCCCCGGCCAAGCCTGTGATCATCGACTTGTCCGGCGCCCGCTTCGCTCGCGGTCACAAGGCCGTGAGCGACTTCCTCGCCGGCCTCACGCCAAGGGGACACACCGCGACCTACGACGCCCTCGTCGCCGCTCTGCGGAATCTCGCCAGGCTCGGCACCGACGACCGCATTCTCTCGATCGTCCTGATCACCGACGGCATGAGCAACAGAGGTCGCACCCTATCCGACTTCATGAAACATCGTGACACGCTGACGCCCGACCTCAAACGGGTGCCCGTCTACCCCGTACTGGTCGACGGCGCCGACGCCCGCTCCATGCGGCAACTGGCCGAACACACCGGCGGCCGGCTGCTCGACGCCCGCCACACCGACCTCGCCGCCGCCTTCCTCGCCTATCGAGCCCAACAATAGGACGGCGAGCAGGCATGCCCGGTCAGCGGCGAATGTCGCCGTCGGCGTGTCGGCTCGGCCGTCAGGCGTCCGGCTCACCGTACGGATGACCGGTTCTTCTCGGATACGTCAGTAGACCGACCGGCCGCATCGGAGACCGTCACCCTGTCCGGCGGTTCGTTCCCCGCCAGGGACCATGCCTCGTCGCAGCGCGGAGTGAGCATTCACCTGCTCGCGAAGCAATGCGGAAAGAAACGATCCGCAATATGCGGCATGGTCGAGGGAGACGGATCGTCACGCACCCGACCGATCCACGAGACCCTGATGGAGACGATGCGTTCCCTCCGCGATCCGAGAACCCAGTAGCAGGTCCGCCTCGCGGAATCAATCGGACGTCAACATTCGTTGTCACGTCCGCCGCCTGTGGCGGCGCGCCTTCCCGGCCCGCCACCGCGACTTATCCGATCGCGGATTGTCGTAGGCGTTCCGTATGTTCATGTATGCATCCACCGATACGGACAGACCGATGACTCGAAGGACCCCCATGATGACCGCGACCACCCCCTGGCGCAGAAATGTCGCCCTCTTCCTGACCGGCCAGACCGTGTCCTTGTTCGGCTCGATGGTCGTGCAGTACGTGGTCATGTGGTGGGTCACCCTGGAGACCCAGTCCGGGCTGGCCGTGGCCCTCTACGCCGTGGCCGCGTTCCTGCCGCAGGGCGTGGTGTCGATCTTCGGCGGCGTGCTCGCCGACCGGATGAACCGCCGTGTGCTGGTGATGATCGCCGACGGCGGTATCGCCGCGGCCACGCTGGTGCTCGCCCTGCTCATGGCCAACGGCGTGACCGACCTGTGGATCGTTCTGCTGGCGGTCGCGGTCAGGTCGGTCGGCGCGGGTGTTCAGACCCCCGCCGTGCAGGCGATGATCCCGCAGATCGTGCCCCCCGAGCGGCTGATGCGGGTCAACGGGATCTTCCAGACCATCCACTCGGCGATGGCGTTGCTCGCCCCCGCCGTCGGTGCCGCGATCTTCGCGGCCTTCGGCCTCGTCCCGGTGTTCTTCCTGGACGTGGTCACGGCGGTCATCGGCATCGGCCTGCTGGCCCTGGTCGCGGTCCCGACGCTGGAGCGGGTGGCCGAGTCCGGCGCGACCTACCGGCAGGACCTGGTCGAGGGAATGCGCTACATCCGGTCGAACCCGGTCGTGCGCTGGCTGCTCGCGGTGTACGCGATCATCTTCATGCTCACCGTGGCGCCCTCGTTCGTCACCCCGCTGATGGTCGCGCGCAGCTTCGGCACGGAGAAGTGGATGCTGGCCGTACTCGAGGTCGCCTTCAGCGTGGGCATGATGCTGGGCGGCGTCCTGGTGTCCACGGTGCTGGCCAACCAGGGACGGGTACGGATGATCCTCTTCGCCGTCTACGGGTTCGGGGTGCTGACCGTGGCGCTCGGCCTGAGCACGAACCTCTGGGTCTTCTACGGCTTCATGTTCCTGGTCGGCCTGCTGGTGCCTCCGTTCTCGACCCCGTTCATGACCCTGATCCAGGAAACCGTCGAAGCCGGGATGCAGGGCCGGGTGTTCAGTTACGTCGGCATCGTTATGGCGCTGGCGACGCCGCTCGGCATGGTCGTGTTCGGTCCGCTGGCCGACGTGGTCAGCGTGCAGGTCCTGCTGATCGGCGCCGGACTGGCCGCCATCGTGGTGATCGCGATCGCCGCCCGCCTGCCGTCCGGCCGTGCCACCGTCGCCGCCGCCCGCTCCTCGGCCCCGCAAGGCGAGCCCGAGGCGGAGAGCGTCGCCAAGGTCTGAGCGCAGGAAACCGCACACGGGACACTCTCCCGCGCCCTCTGATACCCGGCAGCACATGGACTGGCCGCACCAGCCAGTCCATGTGCACCCGGCATCCGGAAGGGTCCCCGCGTCCTGGTGACCAGATGGTGGGTCTCCTGTGCGAACGACCCGCGCACGGAGGCGGTCGCGCGCCGTCTCCGGCACGCCCAGCAGGACGGTACGGTCGCCGCCGGCCTGGACGTGCTGATCGACATGACGGACGGCGCGGTCACCTACCGGGTGCTGCAGCGGGACCCGCCGAGCTGCTGCGCCATCTCACCGTCGTCTACCGTCAGGCCGGGCTCCACCCGCTCGCCACGGCGCCGACCGGTCGTGCCGGAGCACTCCCGGAACTGTGCGTACTGCTGGCCCCGGCCGGGCCGTCCGCCTCGGTGCGGCAAGACTGTCGGTCCGCTCTTCTATGGTGGCTGCCGTGGTGGACATCGAGGTGCGCAGCCGAGTTCCCGGCAGGTCCGGCGACGACCTGCCGACAGTGCTGGTACGGCTGGCCGACGAGGGCACGACGGTGCGGGAGCTGATCCGGCGCACGGTCGAGGAGCAGATCCGGGAGTCGCGCGCCGACACGGCGCGTTCCCGGCGCATCCTCGACCGGCAGTACGGGTCCGACGACGAGACCCCCAACGGCGCGATCAGGAAGCCGCCGGCGGATCCTGACGCGACTGCGGAAGCCGCCCGAGCGCATCGGGCCTTCGCCCGGGGCACGTTCGTGGTCTTCGTCGGCGGACGGCAGGTCGCCGACCTGGACGAGCAGGTCACCCTCCGGCGCGGTGAACCGGTGGTCTTCCTGCGACTGGTCGCGCTGGCAGGAGGCTGATGACGATGGAACGCTCTGTACCGGACATCTACCTGGCCGCCGTCCACGAACACCGCGAGGCGCTGTGGCGGCTGGTGGACCAGGCGCGCGTCGCGGCGAAGGCCGAAGACCTGCCGGGCCTGCGCGAGACGGCCGGGCAGATCCGGCTCCGGATCGAGCAGGGCGACGATCAGACGATCGGCAACCTGGCACCGCACATCGGCGACATCGTCGCGGAGGTCGACACGCTCTACGACGCCGCTTTCCCGGCCGACCGGCGGGACGACCTGGCCGACCTGCTGGCCACGCCGTGGCCGTCGGCTCACCGGAAGTCTCTGCTCGCCGCCTTCCTCGGGTGCGACGTCCGGCACCGGTCGGTGCTGGACGAGGTGGCGGAGTCGGCCGTCGCCGCTGCCGACGTCCACCTGCTGCGGGTGCTGGTCTCCACCCCGCTGGGCAGTCTGAGCAGGGAGAGCGTGGCCCGGATTCTCGACGCGCTCCACCGGTTCGGCGCCCTGGACGCCGCCATGGTCGAACGGGCCTTCACCGACGACCGCTACCTCGGCCACGCCATCATCGGCCGGTCTCCGACCGGCGAGGCGAGCGGTCCACCGCTCGCCTGCGCGGATGCCGTTCGGGACCATGTGGACGCGCTGACCTGGCGGCTCGTCTGCGCACCGGCCCCGGCCGACTGGGACGAACTGCCCAAGGGGCTGGCGCCGCGTGGGCTGAGGTTCGTCCGGGTGGCGCTCACCTGGGACGGTGACCGGCGGGTCGCCGACCACCTCGGGGTGGCGGAGTTGACCGACGAGGAGCGCGGCGACCTGCTCGCCCTGTTGCGGGATCGGCCGGTGGAGGAGCGGCACCAGGCGTTCCGATGGCGGCGGCACGCCGGCGACGCCGAGGCGTTGCTGCCGTTGTTCGGCCTGGAGCGCGCCGCGCCGTTGCTGCGCCTGATCCAGGCGATCCCGGCAGACGAGGTCGCCCGCCAGGACCGGGCCGTCCTGCTGGCCGCGATCGAGGACGCCGGAGCGGACGCCGCCCGGCGCATGCTGGAACGCGAACCGAACGAACTGGTCTCCGCGGTCATGGGTTGGAACCGAGCCGAGGTGCTGAAGCGCGTCAAACACAATGCGTTGCGGGGCATCGCCGCCTTCGGGATGTTGCCGCTCGCTCCGGATGAGACGGTCCTCGACCGCTATCTGGCATTGCGCGAGTGCGCGAAGAAGGGCGCCAAGCTCGGTCCCAACCGCAGGCACAGCCACGCCGCCGCGGTCGCGGTCGCCCTCGACCACCTGGCGCAGGTGGCCGGCGTTTCAGAGGTGAGCCGCCTCGAATGGGACTGCGAAGCCCGCATCGCCACCGAGACCCCCACGGTGGCGGAGGTCGGCGACTACCGGATCGCGTTGCGGTTCGACGGCGCCGACCCGGTGATGACGGTCGACCGGGCGGGTAGGACGTTGAAGTCGGTGCCCGCCGCCGTCCGCGCCGACCCCGGTTACCAGAAGCTGCGTGAACACCAGAAGCGACTGACAGACCAGGCTCGCCGGATGCGGACCGGGCTGGTGGAGCGGCTGGTCGCCACCGCCGGCACGCTGGCACCGGACGAACTGGCCAGGTTGCTGTCACTGCCCGCCGGCGCGGCGATGCTGCCCGCGCTGCTCTGGAAGGACCAGGCGGGGATGATCGACCTGCTCGACCAGGTCGACACCACCGGCCCGGTCACCGCCGTCCACCCCGTCGAACTGCATGATCGAGGAGTTCTCGCCCACTGGCAGGCGGAGATCGTCCGGCGCCGCCTCCAGCAGCCGGTCAAACAGGTGTTCCGGGAGCTGTACGTGCTCACTCCGGCAGAACGCGAGGCGGGCTCGGTGTCGCGGCGGTTCGCCGGTCAGAGGGTCAGCGGCAAGGTGGCCGTCCAACTGCTGTCCGGCCGGGGTTGGCACACCCACAGCAAGTACGACGACCATCAGGCGACCCGCGCCGTCGGCGACGGCCTCATCGCCGGGCTGCGGTGCGACTTCCACGGCTACTTCGGGAGTGGGGACGTCCTGATCGGCGAGATCCGCTTCCTGACCGGCCCGGATCGTAACGCTGCCCCGACCCGCTCGGACGGCGTGCCGGTGCCACTGGCCGACGTGCCACCAGCGGTGTTCTCCGAGGTCATGCGCGATCTGGACCTGGTGGTTTCTGTCGCAGGCATCGAGCCGGAGGCGTACCTGTCGCAGGCGCAGGCGGACAGTCGTGCGCAGGTCCTTGCGGCGCTCATCGCCGACCTGGGGCTGGCCCGGGTCACCGTCGAGGGGCGCGAGGCCGTGGTACGTGGTACCCGGGCGACCTATCGGGTGCATCTGACCAGCGGCAGCATCCACGTCGACCCGGGCGGCCACCTCTGCGTGGTGCCCGCCTCGTTCGGCGCCACGGCACACCGGCGGCTGTTCCTGCCGTTCGCCGACGAGGATCTGATGACGAGCGTCATCCTGAGCAAGGTGCTCCTGCTCGCCGAGGACGAGAAGATCAGCGATCCGTCGATCCTGGCTCAGCTCGACTCCCTCACGGGGATCTGACGCCGCCCCAGGACGAACCCGCCCACGAGGTGACCGACGTGCATCAGGTGGCAGTCGTCGAGCCGTCGCGCGGCGGCGCACCATGCCGCCGCGTCCACAGGTACGTCGGTGCCCGTGTCTGGGCTCGACGGACTGATCTCGCTGAGCGATATCGTGGTGATCTTCCTTCAGGCCATCCCCTGAAGTGGCCCGGACCATGCGCTGAAGGAGCGGTGAGCGGTGAGGTTGCCCGCAGACAGTCACGTGCACAGTGAATGGTCCTGGGACGCCCCAGGAGGCTCGATGGAGGGCGCGTGCGCGAGGGCGGTGGCGCTGGGCTTGCCGGCCATCGCCTTCACCGAGCATGTCGACCACACGGTCTGGACGGTCGCCTCCGGCGACCTCGACCCGGGCGGCTTCCTCGCGGGCTTGAGCGCGCCGGATGGATCGTTGACCCCTCCGGGGTTCGACGCGCAAGGGTACCTGGAAGCGATCGAGAGGTGCCGCGAACGTTTCCCGAGCCTCCGGATCCTGAGTGGCCTTGAATTGGGAGAACCTCACTGGCATGCCGAAGCCATCACGAAGGTCCTCGGGACCGGACGATTCGATCGCGTCTTGGGCTCCCTGCACTGCCTTCCCGAAGGCGCCGGGTTCGCCGAGCCGCCGGGCCTGTTCGAACACCGGGACGCGGGTGAGGTCGTTCGGGGGTACCTGGAGGAAGTCGCCAGGCTGATCGCCGGGAGCGAGGCGTTCTCCGTGCTCGCTCACATCGACTACCCCGTCCGCCACTGGCCGAGGGAGCGGGCCGGCGTCTTCGACTACTCGGCCTTCGAGGAGGAGTTCCGGCACGCGCTGCGGGTGACCGCTCAGTCGGGAAGAGCGCTCGAACTCAACACCCGCCTGCCGATGCACGCGACGCTCGTGAGGTGGTGGCACGAAGAAGGCGGCCAGGCGGTCACCTTCGGAAGTGACGCTCACGGTCCGGCAGACATCGCGCGCAGATTCCGAGAGGCGGCGCACATGGCAGAGGCCCACGGGTTCCGCCCAGGACGAAACCCCTACGACTTGTGGGCGCGCGTGGACTGATCGGCGCGAACACGCTCGGACGATCGCCGGCCCTGTCTGCCTTCAGCTGCGCCGGAGAAGCTCGGTGTGCGGCAGGTCCTCGGGGTGCAGGAGGCCGGGCCGGGCGTTCAGCAGCCGCCATCGACTCGTGACCCCGTCCGGGCCCTTGAGCGTTCCCTGCGCGAGCGCGGCGTCGATGCGGGCCCGCACCTCACGCTCCGCTTCCGCCTCCACCGCGAACAGGACACGCAGCCGCACGGTGCCGTCCCGGCGGTCGGCGTCCGTATGGTGCGGCGCGATCGGGCAGGGCGGCTCGTGCTCCCAGTGCCCGCACAGCGCCGCGGTGATCGCCGCTCCAGGGGAGCGCACATCGCTGTGTGCTTCCATGACGATGGTCGCCTCATGGGCGAAAGCCGTGCGCACCCTCCGATGATTCCTCACCCGCGTCCGAGCGGTCCAGCGTGGATCCCGATCGGCGAGGTCCGCGACTGGTGTTCCGCGAACCCGTACGGTGCAGCCCCCTGTCCGGGCCAGTTCCAGAAACAAGGGTGCGCTGGGGAAACGGCGTCATGTGCTTCAGGAGACGGGGCGGATGTGGCCTCACCGTCGGGATCTCAGTACGGCGAGCTCGGGCTCCGGGTCGAAGCCGTGCTCGATCAGCCAGCGGGCCGTGCGCAGGCTTCGCAACGACCACCACGCGCGGATCACGTCGAGATCGACGTCGGTGCCGTAGCCCGCGAGGACGTCGCCGAGGCGCTCCTCATGCCCGAGCGTCAAGGTGGCGAGGTCGAACAGGGCATCGCCCCGGCTCGCCTCGGACCAGTCGATCACGCCGGTGACGTCGTCACCGTCCACGAACACGTGGGTGACCTGCAGGTCGCCGTGCGTGAACACCGGTGTCCACGGCCGCAGCGCGGCCTCGGCGACCCGGCGGTTGCGGGTGACCACGTCCGTGGGGAGAACGCCGTTCGAGACGAGCCACTCGCATTCGCCGTCGAGCTCCGATGCGATCTCGTCGAGGCTTCGGCCGGGCCATGGCGGCAGGGGCGCGTCGTGGAGTGTGCGCACTGCGGCGCCCGCTGCGGCCCACGCCGCCGACGACGCGGTCGACGGCTCGCCGAGGCGGCCGAGCGCCGTTCCGGGGAGGGCGGCGAGCGCGAGCACGGGCGGCTTGCGCCACAGGATCTCCGGCGTCGGGATCGGTGCCATGGCCATCGCCTCGACCTCGGCGTCCGTGCGGGTCTGATCGGCGTCGATCTTCAGGAACACGTCGCCGACGCGCAGGGTGGCGCGTTCGCGATGGGCGACGACGACCTCGATCTCTTTCACGTCGGCCATTATCGCGGGACAGACCACCGACGTCGCCTGCGACTGCGCAGCCCGGCCTCGGATCGAAGGGGTTGGCAGCGCCGAGCAGGGCGGTGGGTGAGGGGCTGTGGTGGGGCGAATGTGTGCTCGCCCCACCGGCTTCGTCAGTTCAACGTCAGGGTGGACCAGCCGGAGCCGTCCCAGCGGTAGTAGATGTGCTGGTTGGAGGCGTTGGGCGCGATCGCATGGACATGACCGTCTTCGGTGGTGATGGCGGCGGGGTCGCCCGCGATGGTGCCGCCCAGGTTGGCGGTGTTCCAGGTTCCGCCGGACCAGGCCCAGTACTTGAGCTGGTTGTCGGTTCCGCGAACGAAGAGGCGAATCTGACCGACGTCGACGTGGGCAGTCGGGTCACCCGCGATGGAGCCGCCCAAGTTGGCGGTGTTCCAGGCCCCTGAGAAGTAGGCCCAGTATTTGAGTTGGTTGTCGCTTCCCCGGGCGAAGACACGTACCTCGCTACTGACTGGGGAGTGGGCGGTGGGGTCGCCTGCGATGGAGCCGCCGAGGCTGGCGGTGTTCCAGGTTCCTGCGGAGTACGCCCAGTATTTGAGTTGGTTGTCGGTTCCGCGAGCGAATACGCGTACTTCGCCGATGTTGGTGGTGTGGGCGGTGGGGTCGCCTGCGATGGAGCCGCCGAGGTCGGCGGTGTTCCAGGTTCCTGCGGAGTACGCCCAGTATTTGAGTTGGTTGTCGGTTCCCCGGGCGAATACGCGTACTTCGCCGGCGTCGGTGGTGTGGGCGGTGGGGTCGCCTGCGATGGAGCCGCCGAGGCTGGCGGTGTTCCAGGTCGCGCCGGTCCAGGCCCAGTATTTGAGCTGGTTGTCGGTTCCCCGCGCGAACACCCGCAACTCACCGGTGTCGGTGTTGTGCGCCGAGGGTGAGCCGACGATGCTGCCGCCGAGCGAGGCGCGGTTCCAGACGCCCCCGAAATTGGTCCAGTAGACGAGGTCGCCGGAGGCGCCCCGGCTGAAGTACCGCAGCCTGTTCCCGTGCGGCAGCAGCGAACCGGACAATGACGGCGTGTTGACCGCTTGCCGGACGAGGGTGGTTCCGGCTTGGGCGGGTGTCGCCGCCGCGAGGGCGGCGGCGGTGAGCACCAGGCTGATCAACCCGGACGCTAAGCGCGTGATCTTCAAGAAGGGTCCCTTCGACACTCGTGGAGGGATGAACGTGTCCTCAGGATCACGCCGGGTTCGCGACCGGAACAACGACCTTCGACGGAGGTCTAAAAAGCCTGCACAGACGGGCAGGATCGTGAGGGCGGGGCGCTGGAGCGGATGGTGGAACCCGGACCAGAACAAGGCTTCGGGACGGCGGCCGCCGAACGTGTGCGGTGACGTGGCCGCCCGCCTGTCCGATACACGGGGGAGCGGTTTCGTAGCGGTCTGGAGGCTGGGTGCGCATTCACTTCTCGCGGGGCGATCTCGCACGAACCCGACTGGCCGAGGGCGCGGACGTCGCATGGGAGGTGATCAACAGCCTCCACGCGCTTCAGGCCGCGTACGGCGGATCGATCCTGCGGGCCTGGCGCAAGGCAACGGGCCCCGACCTTGCCGCAGCGGACCTCGGCCGCAGGGTGCGCGACCGGCTGTTCCCCGTGGCGCCCAACGCTTCGTACTTCCCCGACCTCCTGACCCCGCCGGAGGGCGCGCTCGGGCTGGGGGAGGCGTTGGAGACCGTCGTCTCCGCGCCGCGTCGCCGGTTACGCCAGGAGTTCGGCGCGCTCCGCGGCTCGCCGGGCGCCGGGCCGTGGCTGGCCGACCTGGCAGCCGGACGTACGGCGGCGCTCAGGGAACTGGCCGCGACGCTCAGCGAGTACCACCGGGTCTCGGTGGAACCCCACTGGGAGTCGATAACCACCTCTGTGGCCGCCGATCTGGCCTTCCGGCGGCGGGCGCTGCGTGAACACGGCATCGCCGCGCTGCTCGCGACCTTCCGGCCGATGATGCGCTGGGAAGACCCGGTGCTGCACCTGCCCATCCACCCTTCGGGTCGCGACGTTCACCTGCGCGGGCGCGGGCTGGTGCTGATCCCCTCCTACTTCTGCCGCAGGCACCCGCTGACGATCTTCTCGGCGGAGCTGCCGCAGGTGGTCGTCTATCCCGTGGAGCTTCCGCTCCGGGCCGCCGTACCGTCGTCCGTCGGCGCGCTGGAGCGCCTGCTGGGTGAGACGCGTGCGGCCGTGCTGCTGGCGGTACGCGCGGAGCGTACGACCGGCGAGTTGTCGCGGGACCTCGGCGTGGCTCCGGCGACGATCAGCCACCACACCGGCATCCTGCGTGAGGCGGGCCTGATCCACAGCCGCCGCACCGCGAACACGATGCTGCACACACTCAGCCCCCTCGGCGCCGCGCTGCTCAACCGCCATCCCTGGCAGACGTAGCCCCGCCACATCGGGCGGGCCCGGCGGCACACGTCGTGAACGTCGCCGCGCGAGCGGCGACGGTTCACTCCTCCTGGATCGGGGCGGGCGCCGGGTTCGCCTCGCGCATCCGCTCCTCCGTCCAGTAACTCCGATCGGGTGCCGGCGGGTCGACACGGTGCGCGGTCGGGGACGTCTGAACGCCGGTGTCGCTCGTGGGCGCGGGAGGACCGGTCTGGGTGGCTGAGGACGAAACCATCCGCACCACTGTGACGGCGACGGCGATCACGGCCGTGACCCCCACCGCTGCGACGACCATCCGGAGGGGAGTTGACATCGTCGGGCCTTCCCTGAAGGAGCCTCCGATTGAGTATGGAGCACGCCGACGTCGAGCGGCGTGCTCCATACTCTATCCGCTAGGGCAGTCCATTGGCGTAATTGAAGAGGTCCCAGTCGGGATTATCGAAATACGGACTCCACCACTGAGTCGGGTTGACGATCCGGTTCAGGGTACTTGAGGTTCCGTTGATGTATCCGAGGCCGGTACTGTCGTTGTAGGCCCAGAGCCAGGGGCCGCCGCTCTGGCCTCGGGTGAGCGGACACCCCATCGTGATCTGGTTTGCTCCCGCTGCGGCAGTGTTTCCCTGACAGAAATACTGCCAGTCGCCCGGGTACGGATTCTCGGACGGATAGCCGAGCATGGTCATGAAGCGCGCCCGGGGCTGTCCGGTCTGCAGGCCTTGGCCGCCCACGGTGTCAACGAGTCGCTGGTTGAACTCGTTGTTGGCAACCACGGCGAAGGCGACGTCGTAGTCGAAGTTGCCGCTACCGCTCCAGCCGTTGAAGGTCGCCAGCGAAGTGGCGGGGAATGTCCCGTACGGGCGGTTTCCGAAATTAAAGTAGGGGACGAAGGCCCAGTTCTGATGCCAGTTGCGGCCACCGCCGCCGTGTACGCAGTGTCCGGCCGTGCTCACCAGCCGCCGGGAGGAGCTGTTGACCGAGGCGCCCGAGCAGACGTAGTTGAGCCCGTCGACGGCGTTGCGGTAAAAGATCTTTCCGACCGTGATCGAGGCGTTGACTTGGACACCGATGTCCTTCGTGCTCGGACCTGCCTTACGGTGGTCCAGGCTCTGCGGCGACGACGGCGCCACGGGCTCCACCTTGTGGAGGGTCGCCGGTGCGTCGGCACTGGGGCTTTGGGGTGTGACCGTGGAAGGAGCCGCCGAGACCGGAATCGCCTCGCGCATCCGCTTTTCCGTCCAGTAAGCCTGAATGGCCGCGCTTCTGGACTTGCCGGTTCGCGTTACTTCCTGTGCTACGTCGGAGCTGACGGGTGCGGGAACGGTGACGGCTTCGGACGGGGAGTTCGCACTCGACGTGGCGGTGCTCCCGGCGGAGGCGACTCCAGTGAGCGTTGCGCTCATGAGGATGACGCCAATTCCCGCCGCGAGCGAGCGTCGCGTTAAGGGACGTAATCTAACCGCGCGCATGTGGCCTCCGTAAAGGCGTTGAGAGGGCTGTGCAGGCTGACCGTATGCCGGAACCCGGGCGCGGTAAATAGCGCGGCATTGATCGGCGGCGTCATTAAATGGACATTGATTTCAGGGCTCGACTATGAGATGGCACGCCCGACGTGGGAATATGGGAGTCCCGAAAATCGGGGCAGCTCGACTTTCTCGGCGGCAGCGATGTGCGCGGGTGCCGCCACGGGATTTCACCGGACCCGGGCCGCCCGGCCGCGGTGCAATATTTCATGTCACGCAATTCCCGTTGCGCGGGCGTGAATCAAGCGCGCCCGCGAAGACCGCCTCAGGGCCTGCGGCCGTGAAAAGTACGGCGCAGGTCGGTCACCCAGGCGTCGGGGTTCTCCCAGGGGATGAAGTGGCCGCCGTGGTCGTGGGCGTTGACGTTGACGTGGTTGAACCAGGCGCCCTGCGGGCCGGTCCTGAACGCCTGGACCCGCTCGGCGGCTGTGTGGATGCCGGGCGGGTTCTCGTAGGTGACGAAGGTGAGGCCGACCGGCGCCTGCACGATCGGCGTGCGGTCGTGGGCGGGGGTCCAGGGGTAACGGTTGGCGTTGGCGTAGTAGCGCATCGACGTGGCGATGGAGTTGTTCACCCAGTAGATCGTGGCGTGGGTGAGCAGGTCGTCCCTGGTGAAGACGGATTCGACGTCGCCGCCGTTGTCGCTCCAGGCGTTCCAGCGCTCCAGCAGCCAGGCGAGCAGCCCGGCGGGTGAGTCGCTCAGCCCGTGGGCCAGGGTGGCGCCGTCGAGCATGTGCACGGCGAGGTGGCACGCCGCACGGTGGTCCCACTCGATGATCCGGGCGCGGACATCGGCGGGCTGGTCGTCGGTGAGGGGCCGGTTCCGGGCGAAGTCCCAGGCCCGGGGGCCGGAGAAGAAGTCGAGGGGCAGCCCGGAGCCGATATGGATGCCGTACAACGCGTCGGCGTACTTGTGGCCGAGTTGGCTGGAGACGATTCCGCCGATGTCGCAGCCCCCGGCGGCGTACTTCTCGTACTCCAGGATCTCGGTCATCAGGGTGTGCCAGAGGTCGGAGACCTTCCAGAAGTTGACGTCCGGAAAGCCGGTGAGCGGGCCGGGGAACCCGAATCCGGGCAGAGACGGCACGATGACGTCGAAGGCGTCGGCGGGGTCACCGCCGAACGCGGCCGGGTCGGCGAGCGGGTCGATCACTGTCGGGGACGCCGTAGGACCAGTCCTCGTTCCCCTCGTCCAGCGGCGGCCGCGTCGATGAGAGGCGGGCGCGCAGGTCATCGAGGACCTCGTCGGACACGTGGATCGGAACGGGCTTCAGCGGGAAGGCGCGCGGGGTGCTCATCGTGGTTCCTCACTGGCTGTGCCGGTCGGCGGCGAGCCGTGACGGCCTACCGCCAGAGCGCTTCGGCCGCCCTGACGACAGATACGCGAGCGGCCGAAAAGCCAGAACATTTCCGGGTCAAGGTGCGTCGCCAATCCAATCACATCCGGATCCGGCGACTGATGTGCGCCCGTCCTCCGCGCGGAAGGGAGCCCCGCAAAGGCGAGTCCTCTCGGCCTGGTCCTGAAGCTGCTGCGAGAGTTCCAGGCGATTGCGGGCCGCCGTCAAGAAGACCGTGACACGGCGGAGTACCTGTCGGAACCGTCGCGCAGGGCGGCGGCGGTGGCCGTACCTGTCAATCCGGTGACCGGCCCCTGATAGAGGATCCGGCCGCCGTGCTTGCCGGGTCCGGGTCCGAGGTCGAGCATCCAGTCGGCGTGCCGGATGACGTCCAGGTTGTGCTCGATGACGACCGCCGTGTGGCCCTGGTCGACGAGCTGGTCGAGGAGGCCGAGCAGGACGGCGATGTCGCGCAGGTGCAGGCCGGTGGTGGGCTCGTCGAGGACGTACAGGGTGGGGGCGGCCGAGTCGCGCAGTTCCTTGGCGATCTTGACGCGCTGGCACTCGCCGCCCGACAGTGTGGTGAGCGGTTGACCGAGGCGGAGATAGCCGAGCCCGACGCGTTCCAGCGTACGCAGGGCACGGCCGATCTCCTCGTCCGGCAGCCGCCGGATGGCGTCGGCGACGGTCAGGTCGCCGAGGTCGGCGATGGACAGGCCGTTGACGCGGTGACCGAGCACCTCGGCGGTGACGCGCCGTCCCTGGCAGGTCTCGCACACGGACTCCTGCCCCTCCATGAAGGCCAGGTCGGTGTAGATGACGCCGAGCCCCTTGCAGTCGGGGCAGGCGCCCTCGGAATTGGCGCTGAACATGCTCGCGGGCAGGCCGCTGTGCCGGGCGAAGAGCCTGCGGACGGGCGTGGCGATGCCGGTGTAGGTGATGGGGGTCGAGCGGCGGTTCGTGCTGACCGGCCGCTGGTCGATCACGACCGCGGCGTGCTGGGCGAGAAGTTCCGCCGCGAGGCTGGACTTGCCCGAGCCCGCGACCCCCGACAGAACCGTCAGGACGCCGGCGGGGATGTCGACGGTGACGTTCTGGAGGTTGTTGCGGGTGGCGTTCGCAACCGTGAACGCGCCGTCGGCGGTCCGGGGACGTTTGCCAGGTGATCCACGATCGCCGAGGGCCTGCGCGGTGGCCGTGTCCGCCCGCCGCAGTTCCTCGAAGGTGCCCTGGAACACCAAGTGCCCGCCGCCCGCGCCCGCATCGGGGCCGATCTCGATGACCTGGTCGGCGATCGCCATGACGGCCGGGTCGTGCTCGACGACCAGGACCGTGTTGCCCTTGTCGCGCAGCCGTCGCAGCAGGGTGGTCATGGAGTCGATGTCATGCGGATGGAGGCCGACGGTGGGCTCGTCGAAGATGTAGAGCATCTCGATGAGGCTGCTGCCCAGATGCTTGACGGTCTTGACGCGCTGTGACTCACCGCCGGACAGGCTGGTGGTGGCGCGGCCAAGATGGAGGTAACCGAGGCCGATGGCGACCATGGCCCGCAGCCTGCCGGTGAGCGCCGCCACGGCCGGCGCGATGGCCGGCTCACGCACCTCCTCCAGCAGAGCGGCAAGTTCGGTGACCTCCATGCGGGCCATCTCGCCGATGGTGCGGCCTGCGACGGTGACGGAGCGGGCGGCCTCGTTGAGGCGGTCGCCGTGGCAGTCGGGGCAGATCTCCGCGCGGGTGAACCGCTCGACGGTCTCCCGCTTGCGGTCGGACAGGTCGTCGGCGGTGTGCAGGTAGATGCGCTCGAACCGCTCGACGACGCCCTCGTACTCCTTGGGCGGCCTGGTGCCAAGGGCCGCTGCGTGCGCACCCCCGTAGAGCAGGGCACTGCGCTCGGTCTCCGCCCAGTCGCGGAGCGGGGTGTCGGCCGAGAAGCTGCCGATGTCGGCGTACTGGGAGTACCAGTAGCCGCCCTCGCCGAAACCGGGCAGCAGGATCGCTCCCTGCGCGAGAGATCTGTCCAGGTCGAGAAAGCGGTCGACGGCGCTGACGATCACCTCGCCGAGCCCGGAGCAGGACGGGCACATACCGGCCGGGTCGTTGAAGGAGAAGCGGTTGGACTCGCCCACGAACGGCGTGCCGATGCGGGAGAACAGCAACCGCAGGTACGTCCAGGCATCGGTGATCGTGCCCACTGTGGACCGGGCGTTCCCGCCGAGCCGCCGCTGGTCGATCAGCACGACCGGCGAAAGCCCCTCGATCTCGTCGGTCCCGGGACGGGTCCACTTCGGCAGCCGGTTGCGCGCGAACGGCGGGAAAGTCTCGTTGAGCTGGTGTCCGGCCTCCGCCGCGATCGTGTCGAACACCAGCGATGACTTGCCCGACCCCGACACGCCGACGAACACGATGAGCCGGCCTCGCGGGATGTCCACGTCGAGACGCTTGAGGTTGTTGGTACGGGCACCGCGGATGCGGATGGTGTGCTGAGGCATGAGAGCGAACCTACGAGCAGATGTGGTCGAATCCTGGCCGGAATTTCGCGAAAATAAGGTTATGCCGGACGTCACTCAGCGCATCCTCTCTCTGCTGGCCACGCTTCAGACCGGCCGGGCGTTCACCTCCGACGAACTGGTGGCACGGCTCGGCGTCAGCGCCAGGACGCTGCGCCGTGACATCGATCGGCTGCGCGGCTACGGCTATCCCGTCCACACCCAGCCGGGACCCGGAGGGCACTACAGGCTCACCGCCGGTACGGCGATGCCGCCGCTCGCGTTCGACGACGAGGAGGCGATCGCGACCCTCCTCGGCCTGGCCACCCTCGCCGCCGTCGGCAGCGCCGTCGAAGGCAGTCTGGACGAGGCCGCCACCCGCGCCTACGGCAAGGTCGATCAGTACCTGCCCAAGCGGCTGCGGCACCGCGCCACACACCTGCGCGCCAGCCTGGAGACCGGCACCGCCGTCGCCCCGAGCGTCAGCGCCGACGTCCTGGCCACGCTGGCCGACGCCATTCAGCGCCGTCACCTCGTCACCTTCCAGTACGTCGGCAAGGACGGCGCCGCCACGTCCCGGCGCGTCGAGCCCTACCGCCACGTTCAGCACAACCTGCGCTGGTACCTGCTGGCCTGGGACACCGCCAAAAGCGGCTGGCGGGTCTTCCGCCTCGACCGCATCACCGGCCTGCACGTCTCGACCGGCACGTACCCGCCGCGCTCGCTGCCCGCCGACACCGCGCTCGACTACCTGCGACAAGGGCTCGGCAAGAACCGCGAGCGGGTCGTTCTCACCGTGCACGCACCCCTGCCGGCCGCCGCCGACGCCTTCAAGCACCAGGACGCGGAGTTCACGGCAACGAGCGCGGAGCGGACCCGAGTGGTCCTGTGGCTCGACACCTGGCAGTGGCTGCTCGTCAACCTCGCCATCCTCGACACGGCATTCACCGTCCACGAACCGGCCGCCTTCCGGGCCGCTTTGGCGGATTTCGGCGCACGACTCGCCGAGGGCGCCATGCCTGGCGGATGACGGGCGCCTGCCGGCGTAGGGGGTTGCTCTTTCATGGAGACCGGTCGCGTACGTCATCGACGCGCTCACCCGGAACGGGCCGTCAGCATCACCGGATGGCAGCCCTGGATGACAGCCACCCCACCCGCGCGATTGGCTGGCCGAAGTCCGGGGTTACGGATTCGCCGGAAAACGGAAGCCTCGAATGATCGTAGATCACGATTTATCGTGTGGGGAAAACGCCCCAGCGGAGAATTCGTCTCGGCTTTGACGGCGAAAGGTACGCGCGCCACCACCTAATCCGGGATGAGCCGCGAATGAAAGGTGTCACATGTTATCTCGCTTAGCCAGATTACTGACCGCCGTCGCCGCGACGGCAGCGCTCATCGCAGCACCCGCGCAGGCCCAGTTCGCCTGCACCGGAGTCCCTGGTCACGTCCAGAGCCCCGTCGAGATCGACCGCTCCCAGAACTGCGGCCCAGCCACCCCGGCGATCGAGATCCACTACAACACCGCCGACGGAGTGGTGCAGTTCCGGGACAAAAACAGCAACAGCGCAGTCGACAGTCACGATGACATCGCCTTCGTGCCGAGCGTGCCTGGCCAATACATCAGATACGGCGGCATCAGGTACGACCTGACCGAGGTGCACTACCACTTCAGGGCGGAGCACAAATTCGCGGGCGAGGTCTTCGCCCCGGCCGAAGCCCATTTCGTCCACCGGCGAACCCCCACCGGCAAGCCTGTGGTCCTCGGTGTCCTTCTCGACGGTGTGGCCACGTCGGCCGGCGCCCACCAGCACATTCTCGAGAATGCGCCACCCACCTTCCTCGTTCCCTGGCCCGTCGGTGGCATCGATGTCGCGTCCATGCTCCCGGCCAACAAGGCGAGCTACCGGTACTACGGCTCGCTCACGTCCGATCCGTACACCGATGTCGACTGGGTCGTGTTCAACGACCGTCTCCAGGCCAAGAGCCAGACGATCGGCAACCTGCATGCCCGTTTCGGCCCGGCCGGTAACAAGCGAGGGCTTCAGCCCGTCGCGCCGAGGATCTACCACGGCCATCCGTGACAGACAGCCGGGCGGGCCGCGTACCTGCCCGCCCGGGTGCGACGTGCTGCGGAAACGCCGCACCGGCCGGTCGAGCGCCCGGCCATCCAGCGCCGGACGTCAGCGTCTGCCCAAGCCGGTCAGCCGGCGACTGCCTGCCAGGCAGGGTCGACGATGGTGGTCATGATCTCCCGTCGCTCGTGGACGCGGCCGTCAACGCGACGAGGTCGATCTTCCCCACGCTCCGGCCTGGCGAGGAGAGGTCCTGGCACGAGGGCTGCCGTTCCTGGCCCCGGAGGAGCACGGCCGCGCACGCGTCCTGCGCCTTGAGCGCGGGCAGACGAGCGCCATCGCACTGGACACGGCGGCCACGGTCAGGACTGTCACCTTCGCCCATCGGACCCGTGGCGATTCGAACCCCGGATTCACCGCACTGAACAGGGTGAGCGCCGTCTACCGCTTCTGCTTCTCGGATGGCGAGTCGCTCGGTGTTCCCGTCAGGGACGGCTTTGAGATCGACCTCCCGTCGCTGGGCTGGGGGATGCGGCCGAGCCTGGCGGTGCCCGACGAACCTGACAGTCTGCCTGATCGCGACATGGGCGCGTTCGCAGACGCGGGCGGCCGGCAGACCGAGGTGGTGGGGGCCGGCCGCTGGTCGGATCGGCCCGGTGGACCGAGTTTCGGGCTTCAGGGCGTCGAGACGCGGCCCCGCTACTACCTGTGGTCGTGGACCAACCCCAGGCCCGGACACGATGTCGTCCGCATCGACCTCGAGTCGTCCGAGGCAGTCGTCGAAATCGGCGGAATCTGTGTCGGGTTCCTCGATGAGCATCCCCTGCTGCCGGAGGCCGCTCGGGCCGTGACGGCCGAGGTGCCACCCGGCTACGCCGGCGACGGCTCGGATCTCGAGATCACGGTGGATCGCGGAACCGTCACCTACACGACCCCGCTGCTGCGGCAGCCGGACGCCGACGATCCGTTCTCAGCCTGGGGCGACGCCCAGGACGCCGAGGAGGCGGCCGTGTACGCGCGCGTGTCCTCGATCGGGTCCGGCACCCTGCGGCCGGCGGCGAACGGCGAGACCATCGAGCGGGCCCGCTGGGCGGAACTGGCCGAGGGCCGCTCCCACGGGTCGCTGCGAGTGAACGAGGTGGGCCGCAACTGGGTGCGCACCGAGATCGTGGACGATTCCACCGGTCAGCCGATCGCCTGCCGGGTGAACTTCACCTCGACCGACGGCGTGCCGTACCAGCCGCACGGCCACCATCACCACGTGAACGGCGATCGCCCCAGCTGGCACCTCGACGTGGGCGCCGACGTGCGCTTGGGACGCACCACATACGCCTACACGGACGGCCGGTGCGAAGGCTGGCTGCCACGGAAGCAGAGATGGGCGGCGGGCTCGACGCGACGCTGTCGGACTGGGCAGACCGCTGTCGTTCACAGGGCGGCACCGTCGTCGTCCCGCACTTCCCGTTGCCGCTGGGGGAGCAGGCGGCCTTGGTCGCCACGGGTCGGGTCGACGCGGTGGAGTCGTTGGGCCTGTGGCCCGACCTCATGTACCTGCACTACTACCGATATCTCAATGCCGGTTACCGCCTGGCGGTCAACGGCGGCACGGACAAGATGTCGAACGACGTCCCGATCGGGCTGTCGCGCACCTATGTGCGCCTGGGGGAGGACGACGACTTCGGATACGACGCTTGGTGCCGGGCGCTGCGAGCCGGCCGCAGCTACATGAGCAGCGGGCCGCTCCTGAGTCTGCTCGTCGACGGCCAGGGCCTCGGCGACACCGTCCACCTCCCGGAGAAGGGGGGAACGGTGGCCGTTCTGGCCACGGCGAGAAGCATCTTCCCCATGTGCCGCCTTGAACTGGTGCACAACGGGCGGGTTGTCGCCGCCTCAGAGAACGAAGCCGGCGCGCACGAACTGACGATCGACGAAAACGTGCGCTGTGACGGCCCGGGCTGGCTGGCCGTGCGTGTCGGCGGCGGCGGGCCGGAGCACCTGACGCTGCATCGAGATGAGTTGCGGCGGTCGATCATGGCGCACACGTCGCCTGTCTACCTCGCCTGCGCCGGGCGCCCCACCACGGATCGCCGGGCACTGGAGGATGTTCTGGCGCTCATCGAACGCGGACGTTCCTACGTGGAACTGCGTGCGGCCGCGGCTGCCGCCGATGCGGCCGTGCACCACCATGGTGGCGATCACCGGGCGTTTCTCGTGAGGCCCTTCGACCAGGCGCGCGCTGCCGTACAGGCTCGTCTGGCCGAGGGCTGAGGCCTCCGGCCGGACGCGCTCAAATAGACCGTCCCACCACCTTGCCTGACGTCGCGTTCAGGCGATCAGCAGGCGCAGGCCGAGCTCCGCCGCGTCGAGGTCGGCGAGGTCGTGGTTGCGTTCGGCCCATCGGCCGGAGGCGAGGTCATCCCGCAGGCTGCGCACCGCGCGCCGCTCGGCGTCCGGCCCGACTCTCGCCCAGACCGACATCCCGCGACGGACCTGCTCCTCCAGGTACGCCTCCGGCCTTCGCCAGTACGCCTCGAAGAGGCCGTCGGCGCAGTCCCACGGGACGGGTACCCGTTCGATCCGGGCCCCGATCGCGTCGGCCGACTCGGTCACCGAAGGGCGACCGGCAAGAAGGTTCGCGACCTCGGGCAGGTAGTCGCGAGTGAGCCAGAACCGAAGACGCCACCCGCTGTCGGCGGTGTCGTGCGTGAACACCACCACCCGCCGGGCGACCCGCCGCATCTCCCGCAGGCCGGCGATCGGGTCCGGCCAGTGATGAACGGAGGAGACCGTCATCGCGGCGTCGAAGGTCTGGTCGTCGAACGGCAGGCTCTCGGCGGATCCCACCAGGCACGGCGCCGCGTCGGCAGGGCGCTGCGAACGCATGAGCGCCGACGGTTCCACCGCGAGGACCTGCCGGTCGTGAGGCTCGTACGACCCGGTACCCGCACCGACGTTCAGGACGGTCCGGGCATCGCCGAGCGCCGCCCAGATCTGCGCGGCGATACGGGGTTCGGTGCGCCGTGTCACGGTGTAGGTGGCTCCGATGGTGTCGTACAACTGCGTGCTGGACATCGATGTCGCCTTTCCGGCTGTCATCCATCACCGAGCAGAGGGGCGCTTGATCACCATTTCACCACATCGACCGGCAGGTCCGGCAGTCGTGCCGCCGGCACGGCTTCACGGCTCCGGCCGAGCGCGACGCCCCCTCTCCGACCGTCGAGATCGGCGTTGTGATAGGAACTCGGACAGAGAACATCCGAGATCAAGCGTTGGACGGCTTATGACACAGACAGCACCGGGGCCGATCGCCATTGCGTCGCTCGTCGCGGCCGCGAACCGGCGAGCGCCGTGGTCCGCCGCCAAGGGCTTCCCCGCCCCGCCGTGAACCTCGAACGTCTCACCGGCCAGGAGACCCTGGCCCACGTCCCCCACCTGGTGAAGATCTACCGGGCCGCGTTCGGCGGCCCGCCATGGCACGAGGACGAGCACGCCGCCGACGCCTTCGCCGAACGCCTGCGCACGGACACGCGGCGCCCCGGATTCGCGGCGGTGCTGGCCGGTGACGACGGCGAGCCCGCCGGCTTCGGTACGGCCTGGCGCACCCCGGCGCCCTTCCCGACGGGCCGTGCCTACGACCTCGTCCGTGCCGAACTGGGTGACGCGGTGGAGTCCCTGCTGGTCGGAGCGCTGGAGGTGGACGAACTGGCGGTGAGCCCACACGCGCGCGGCCAGGGCCTCGCGGGCCGGATCCTCGACCTCCTGTGCGGCCGGGCCGACTCCTGCTGGCTGCTGACGTCCCCGCGAGCGGCCGATGCGATCAGGCTCTACGAGCGGCTGGGCTGGCGACGCCTGACCGGGCCGGACGCGGACATCGTGGTGTTCCTGCGTTCGCCGTGAACCCCTCCGTCCGTGCCCGCGTCCCGGCTGTGGGGCACGGATGCGGCCGGGATCGTTCAGGAAAGCCGGGTGAAGGACATGGTCATCCACGGGTGCCAGGTGGCGGCATCGGTACGTTCCCAGTCGGCGGACATGGTGGCGTCGTCGGTGATCACGAGGGTGGCGCGCTCGGTGTCGCCGGCGAAGGTCCATACGCCGTCGTCGTCCACGCTCGCCCGCATGGTGGCGAAGCTGCCGTGGTTGTCGAAGGAGCGCATGGGATAGGTGCCCGTGGCCGGGTCGTAGGGGCCGATCATCTCGATGACCTGCACGTGGTCATCGCCGATGCGCACGTCGGCCCGGTGGACGAGGAAGAACCCGCCGATCGGCCACTCGTAGGTGTCCGTCCCGACGATCTCGAGATCGGACGCCGGCACCTTCCCCCGGGTGTGCCAGTGGCCGACCAGCGCGTCGAGGCGCTTGTTCTCGATCGGGGGGATCGGGTGGTGAGACATGGAAACCGTCCTTGCCGTAGTATGTAAGTTGTTGCTTAAATACTTACATGGCTGGCGACGGTGGAGCAACCGATGAAGGCGGTGGGTGATGGATGAGGCGTTGCGGGCGGTGGCCGATCCGACCCGGCGCGCGATACTCGTCCTGGTGCGGGATGAGGAGGTGTCGGCCGGTGACATCGCCCGAGGTTTCCCCGGCATCAGCCGGCCGGCGGTCTCCCAGCACCTGCGGATCCTGGTCACGGCCGGCCTGCTCGACGTCCGCAGGGCGGGCAATCGCCGGTTTTACCGGATGCGCCGCCAGGGCCTGGCCGAGGCGGCGACGTTCTTCGAGTCGATGTGGTCGGCGCCGCTCAACCGCCTCAAGCAGGTGGCCGAAGAGGAAGAAAGCGCAGAGGGATCACCATGAGCACCATCGAGCAGACGTTGTGGATCCGGGCCCGCCCGGAAACCGTCTGGCGCCACTTCGTCGACCCGGTACGGCTGGCGCGCTGGTGGGGCGAGGCCGAGGTGGATCCCCGCCCCGGAGGCGAACTCGTGGTGCGGATGCGGGAAGGTCCGCGTCCGATCATGCGCGGGTCCTTCCTGGAGCTGGTGCCGTACGAGCGGATCGTCTTCACCTTCGGCTGGGAGCCCACCCCCGGCGCGCCCGTCCTACCGCCCGGCACCTCCAGGGTGGAGATCACGCTCACCCCGGAGAACGACGGCGTGAAACTGACCCTGCGACACAGCGGCCTGCCGTTCACCCTGGAGGGGGAGACCGGCGAAGGGTGGGCGCACGCGCTCGCCCGCCTCGCGCAGACGTCCGAAAGCGTCGCGTGACCCGGCCGTTCAGCGGCCGGGGGCGTCCCACACGCCGGTGGGGGCGATCTCGGCCACCCAGTCGGCGAAGTCGCGGGGCTTGCGGCCCAGAGCACGCTCGACGCCGTCGGCCAGCGAACCGTTGCGGCCGTCGAAGAACTCGGAGATGAGTGTGGCCAGCGGCTCGGCGAACTCGCGCGGGGCGCCTTCGCCGACGATCGCCTCGGCGAACGCGTCTCGGGTGATCGGCTCGTAGCGGAGCTCGCGCCCTGTCGCACGGGCGATCTCGCCGACGCCTTCGGCGAAGGTCCACAGCCGGGGGCCGGTCAGCTCGTAGCGCTCGCCCACGTGTCCGTCCTCGGTGAGGGCCGCCACCACGACGTCGGCGATGTCGTCGGCGTCGACGAACGGGTCGGCGTTATCGCCGGCCGGCAGCGCCAGGACCCCGTGGCGCAGCGGCTCAAGGAACACGCCCTCGTCGAAGTTCTGGTTGAACGAGGCGGGGGCGACGACGGTCCACTCGACGGGCAGGCTCGTCACGGCATCCTCGCATCGTACGGCCTCGTCCTGGTTGCGGGCGGACAGGAGGACCAGGCGCTCGACGCCCGCGTCGACCGCCAGCCGGGCCACGGTGCCGACGGCCTCACCGGCTCCGGGCCACTCGATCTCCGGGTAGTACATCAGGTAGGCCGACTTGACCCCGACGAAGGCGTCGGCCCAGGTCGCCGGGTCCTCCCAGTCGAACGGAGGCTCGCCGGAGCGGGAGCCGACCCGTACGTTCACACCGCGCTCGACCAGTCGCTTGCTCACCCGGCGGCCGATCCGGCCGGTACCGCCGAGAACCAACGTCGTGTACTCGTTTGCTGTCATGGCTTCAGCTTGACGGCGCACACTCTGGATGGTCCATGGCCGAGATATCGAAATGCATATTCAATCGTCTACTCTGATCGGGTGGACGCACTCGCAGGATTGCTGGAGGGGCCGCGAGCCAGCGGCGCCTTCCTCCTCCGTATCGTCCTGGACCCCCCATGGTCGATCCGGGTCCAGGACGGCTCGCCGCTGTGCCTCGCCGTCGTGCTCAACGGCGAGGCGTATTTCGAGCCCGAACACGGCCGGCCGGTACGGCTGCGCCCGGGCGACGTCGCCATCGTCCGTGGGCCGCAGCCGTACCTGATGAGCGACGGCACGACGACCCCGCCGCAGGTCATCGTGCATCCCGGCCAGCGGTGCGTCACACCGGAGGGCGTCGAACTGCGCGAGCGGATGGCGCTCGGGGTGCGCACCTGGGGGAGCAACCTCGACGGGTCGGTGCAGTTGCTGCTCGGCGTGTACGAGGAGGTCGGCGCCGTCGGCCAGCGCCTGCTCGACGTCCTGCCGCCGCTGCTGGTCGTCTCCGAGGACATGTGGGACTCGACCCTCCTGCCGGTGCTGGCCGGAGAGGCCACCAAACAGGGGCCGGCGCAGGGCGTCATGCTCGACCGCCTGCTCGACCTGCTGCTCATCTCGGTGCTGCGGGTGTGGTTCGACCGGCCCGAGGCCGAGGCTCCGGCCTGGTACCGGGCCTTCACCCACCCGGTGGCCGGTGCGGCGCTGCGCCTGTTCCACGAGGACCCGGCGAACGACTGGACGCTGGCGCGGGTCGCCGCCGAGGTCGGCGTGTCACGGGCGACGCTGGCCGAGTGCTTCCGCGACGCCGTCGGCACCCCGCCGATGACGTACCTGACCGAGTGGCGCCTGGCCTTGGCCGCCGACCTGCTGCGGCAGTCCGACGCCACGCTGAACGCCGTCGCCCGGCAGGTCGGCTACGGCAGCGGATTCGCCCTCAGTTCGGCGTTCAAACGCGTGTACGGCATCAGCCCGCAGGCGCACCGCACCACAGCGCCGGCGCGGTGAACCGGCGACGTCACCACGTTCGCTGGTTCCCGCGGTGTTCTTCGACCAGTTCCGCGAACTCGGAGCCGGACGCGGTGAACTTCATGACGCCCTTCTTCGGATCGGTCGCCACGAAGTAGAGCCAAGCGCCGGGGGCTGGCTTGAGCGCGGCCCTGATGGCGTCCTCCCCCGGGTTGCCGATGGGGGTGGGCGGCAGACCCAAATGCCGGTAGGTGTTGTACGGCGACGACGTCCTGAGGTCCTTGAGCGTCGCCGCGGTTCTGCTCTTGCCGAGGCCGTACAGGACCGTGCTGTCGATCTGCAGCGGCATGCGCCGCTCCAGCCGGTTGTAGATCACCCGGGCGATCTTGGGCATGTCCTCACGCCTGACCGCCTCGGCCTGGACGATGCTCGCGACGGTCAGGATCTCCAGCGGCGTCCTGCCGATCCGCTCGGCCCCCTCCACAAGTCCGGCCGACCTGAACCCCGACACCATCGTCCTGAGGATCTCGCGGGCGCTCATGGCCGGGGAGATCTCGTAGGCGCCGGGGGAGAGGAACCCTTCGAGCCTTCCCCCGGCGTACGACGGCAGGCCGAGCGTCGTCCCGTCCTCGGCGGCCTTCTCGAAATCCGCCACCGGCCTGCCGGTGAGCGACGACAGCGCCTTGAACACCTGTGAGAGCCGCATGCCCGCCGTGACGGTCACGGTGACGGTCCGGGGCGCGGTGGCCGGGCTCGGAGCGGTGGTCCGCTGCGCGGCGACCTCGCCCGGGCCCTGTGACGAGATCGCCTGGACCACGAGCGTGGATCCCACGGCCATCGCGGCGACGGCGGCGGCCGCCGCCAGAGCCAGCACCCGTCGGCGATCGGGGCGCCGTTCGCGGACCTGGAGGAATCGATCCGGCGCCGGTGGCCGTTCCTCGTCGGCCATCTCGGAGAGGGTCTCGCGCAGCAGGCTCTCGATGTTCATCCGAACTCCCTCACCTTCGTCAGTTCAGGCGCCGTCGTCTTCAGGCGTTCCAGCGAGCGGTAGATCTGGCTGCGTACCGAACCGACGCGGACGCCGAGCAGTCGCGCGATCTCGGTTTCGGAGAGGTCTTCGAAGTAGCGCAGCACGAGCATGGTCCGCTGCCGGGGAGTGAGCCGGGACAGCGCCGCGCGCATCACCACCCGCAGGTCCGCGACGTCGGCGTGGCCGTCGCCGGACTGCTCGGGCACCCGGTCGGTGGACACCTCCGTGACGCGTGAGCGCCGCCGCCACCAGCTCACCTGCTCGTGGTACATGACCCGGCGGACATATCCCTCGATGGCGGTGGGATCGCGCAGGTTCCGCCATTTGGCGGCCGTCTTGACCAGAGCCGACTGGACGAGGTCCTCGGCGGTGTGCCGGTCACCGGTCAGCAGGTACGCGGTACGGAACAAAGCCCCCGATCGGTCGACGACGAATCGCCGGAAGGCCGTCTCGAATCCTGGATCCACCCAATCCTCCTCGCGATGTTCACAAGGCAAGGACGCGGGTGGCACGTCGATCTATGCCAGGTCGATCCCGTGACTTCCCGGCAACCGTGGCGTCCTTCTTCCCGGTCTTCGTCGCGGCGGTCGTCCGGTCGCGGCCCGTCAACCGGTGACGGCCAGCGCGCCGCTGAGGAGGACGTCGTTGGCCAGGATGGTCAGCCGGTTGGACAGGTCGGCCGCACCTGCCCAGGCCTGCCGTACGTCATGGTCGTCCTCGATGCGTACGTCGAGGTGGGCGAACGACAGGTCGTCCAGCATGGTGTCGTTGAACACGTCGAGGGTGTGGCTGTCGAAGCAGCGAAGCGCGTATCCGAGCATCGTGCTTTCGGCGCGCAGCCGGTGGGCGGAGATCAGGATGCCATGGTCGGCCGCCGGGTCGGTGCGATGGACGACCTCGTCGAACGGTTGCGGCAGCACGACGATTTCCTGGCAGGTCGTGATGGCGATGACGTGGTCGAAGGCCAGCCGCCGGTCGGGCAGATCATCGTAAAGCTGCTCGACGAGGGGATCGTAAGAGGCGTCGGATGCGGGCACACCGCCGTGGACGGCCAGGTACTGGGCGAAGTCGGCCAATCGCCGGTACTTCTCGCCGCCGTAGAAGCCCAGCCGGAGGCCGAGCAGGCACGGGTCGCGCTCCGGCGGCAGCGGTGGGTCGATGTCGGCGACCGAGCGGGGCTCACGATGCTCCGGCATGCCGCGCTGACGCAGGGTCGCGTTGACGTCGGTGAGGAACTGTTCCCGCTCCTGGATGCTCCAGTCCTCGTGGTCGTCAGGGCAGAGGAACATCCCGACGTTCGCATCCAAAGCCATGGGATGATTGTAAGCGGGCCGCATCCGCCGTGAACCGGGCGTTCGCCCGCCCCCCCACCGACTGTCTGCTCCACCTGTGCTGCCAGGCGGAGCAGACCAGGGCGTCCTCGGGTCGGCGGGTTCAGCCGAAGGTGCCGGACACCTTCGCGTCAGGGGAGAACGCCTGCCAGGCCGGCGTCACCTCACGGGTACGGCCGCCGTTCTCGTCGCGACGCCTCAGGAAACGCAGTCCTGGGTCTTGAGGCCGAGCGCCATCTCCTGAAGACGGCCTTGGGCGTCGAGCATGAACTCGTAGTAGGCCCTGGAGTTGCCCGGAACCGCGACGCGCGGGTTGGTGTCGGCGGGCGACGTCACGTTCGGGTAGGCCTTCTTGATCTGCGTCATCGTCGCGCCGAGCCCGATGCCCTCGCGGGTCTTCATGCCCCTGGCGGCGAAGACGACGGCCACGCCCCGGCGCTTGGACAGGTAGAGCCCCACGCTGTCCTTGCCGGTGGGGTGGGTCTTGAGGTCCCAGCCCGTGCACGGGCTCGCGCTGTCACCCAGCTTGTGGGTGATCTTCCCCGTCGCCTTGGCCTGCTTGGCGGTCATGCCGAGCTTGACGGCGCCGTAGCCGTGCGGGCCGAACGAGGGAGCCGCCGCGCTCTGCGCGAGGGCGGGGGTGCCTGCGACGAGTACGGCCCCGGCGGCCAGGGCAGCGGCAAACGACCTCTTCATGGCGGTCTTCCTTCCGATCTCGACCTGTACACCTGTTGGAGTGCCGAGGAGGAAGAATGGTTGCGCGAAAGTCCCGGGCGAAACGGCCGGTCTCCGGGGTTCTCCTCATGGTGGCCGCGTCGGCCGAGTGGAGCGCCCGCCGAACCGAGAGCCCGCGCTGACCCGAGGGCCCCGTCTGCGAGAACGCGCGGGTCCGCGCTTTCGCCCAGGCCGTTCACGAGAACGCCACGGCCTCGCTACGAGCCGGACCCGACTCGGTCGAGCGGTCCGGTTCGCGGACTCACCCGGCAGTTGGTGTGCAGGTACCGGGCCTGCCCGTCCACGAAGTCGTAGATCGCGACCGTCTGGGTGTCCTCCAGGGGATCCGTCGGCGGCATCAGGAAGTGCGTGTCGCTCACCGCGAGCAACTCGTGTCCGATGCGATCCGGTTTCTGGAGGATCTCCGCCTGCATGGGGTCGATGACCAAGGTCAGGAACAGCCGCCCGCCTTCGGCCGACACCTCGTACCAGGTGCCGGGTCCGCCGTAGACGCCCTCGTACCGGGACGGGTCGAGCTTCAGCGCCGGGTCCGGTACGGGCAGGTCGGGGACGGTGACCGTACCGAGGCCGGTCAGGATCTCGTTGAACACCGCCCGGTAGAAGCTCTCCCGAGGCCCGCCGTTGGTCAGCATCACGACGGCGGTGTCCGGTCGGCACCACCGTCCTGCACGTGAACGACGCCTCCCGCCCCGACCCCTGGAACCTCGACGTCCGGACCAGGCAGCTCAAGGTCACCCTGTGGTACCCGACCGAGCAGAAGGACGGGGAACGGGCGCCGTACATGACGCCGAAGGAGTCGGAGCTCTACCTGAGAGGCTCCGAGATCGCGGGCGTCCCGTACGACACGCTGAGCAGGACGCGGACGAACGCCGTCAAGGACGCCGAGCCTGCGGGGGAGCGGCTTCCGCTGGTGGTGCTCTCTCCCGGCTTCACCAAGCCGTTGAGCTCACTCACCTCCCTGGCGGAGGATCTGGCCAGCCGGGGGTACGTCGTGGCCGGGATCGACCACCCCTACGAGAGCCACGTCACGACCCTGTCCGACGGACGGGTCGCCGACTGTCTCGCGTGCGACAGCGACACCGATCCGGGTTTCGGCGGGCGGGTGGTCCAGGGCCGCGCGGCCGACGTCTCCTTCGTCCTCGACCACCTGACAGCGAAGTGGGACGGTTCCCGCCTGATCGACCGGTCGAGGATCGCGATGGTCGGCCAGTCGATAGGCGGGGCAGCGGCCGTGGCGGCCATGGTGAAGGACTCCCGCGTACGCGCCGGGATCGACATGGACGGCAGCACCTACGCCCGGATTCCCAAGAGCGGATTCTCACGGCCGTTCATGTTCATCGGTTCTGAGCGGCAGGTGCCCGGCGGCGGCGACGGCTCGTGGGACCGCGACTGGAAGCTGCTGACCGGGTGGAAGCGCTGGATCGCGGTGACGGACACCGACCACCAGGCGTTCACCGACATTCCGCTGCTGGGGCCCGCCCTCGGCATCAAGCCCGCCCCCGGCGCCCTGCCCGCGGAGCGCGGCGCCCAGATCGCCCGCGTGTACGTCGCGGCCTTTCTCGACCAGCACCTGAAGGGACGACGGCAGCCCCTTCTGGACCGGCCGTCGTCCGGCTATCCCGAAGTCAAACCCTGCCCGGAGCACTGTGGAGAATCCTGAGGCCCGAGAGAACGGCGTGCCCCCGGGCTACATCCGGGTACTCGCGTACAGGCGTAGGGCGTCGCGGACGAACCTCGCCCCTGCGGCGTCGTCGTACATGCCGGCGAATCGGGGGTCGTCGGCGTACATGTCCCCGAGCCCCCGCACCATGTCGATCGAGCGCTCGCGGTCGCCCTCGGCCGTCGGCGTACCGGGGATCTGGCGCAGCCACTCGACGTGCCGGGCCGCCAGTGCCTGCGCGCGTTCCGAGGCCGGACCGACGCCGGCCTTCGCCGCGGTGACCCACGCGGCGACGAGGTCCTCGGTGTCCTGCTTCCAAGCCCGCTGCTGGTCCAGGCTCTTGCCGTGCCACCAGTCATTGCCCGCCTGGAACGCGCGCTCGCCCCAGAGTGAGATCACCTCGTCCTTGTAGAGGTCGTTGAACCCCGACAACATGACGTCCATCCTCGGCTCCGCCCCCGCCCGCAGGGCATCGAGCGTGTGACGCACCGACCGGATCTGCCGGTCGATGCGCTCCCGCTCCTCTTCGAGCGCGGCGATGTGGGCACGCAGACCCTCGTGCGTGTCCACCTCGTCGGCCAGAACCTCGGCGATGGCCGGCAAACCCATGCCGAACCGGCGCATGAGCAGGATCCGCTGCAGTCGGGCGACCGCGGCGGAGTCGTAGTAGCGGTAGCCGTTCGCGCCGATCCGGGACGGGGCCAAGAGCCCGACGCGGTCGTAGTGACGCAGGGCGCGGCTGGTGATGCCCGCCCTCGTCGCGAGCTCCTGGATCGTCCACTCCATCCGTCCAGTGTCACCTGCCGCGCAGCGTGGTCGCGATGATCTCCGCGCTGTCGGCGTGCAGCGCCTGCGCCGCCGTCTGACCGGTCGCCGCCAGATAGGTGTCGACCAGCCGGTTGCCCGCGGCGTACCCGGCGCCCATCGGCAGCCCCACCGGGGTGACACCGAGGTGTTCGGCACCGACGTCGCCGTGGACCCAGGCGGTGAAGTTCTCCATGCCGGTCACGTCGAGCCCGGTGAGCACCTTCTCGAAGACCGCGTCGTCGTGCAGGTGCGGCACGCCGATGCGGGCGGGACCGAGTTCGTCGCCGTAGAGCTGGCGGGCGAAGGCGTCGGCCAGGCCCTCGGAGACGATGTGCTCGCCGACCGTGACGGTCATGGGGTCCCACACGACCCCGCCCGGGCTGAACCTCAGGTTGTGGTGGAGTTCGTGGACGGCGGTGGCCTCCAGCCGCTCCACGTTCTCGGGGAACGGCCAGAACGTGATGGCGATGTTCCCCGAGATGCCACCGAACCCGGTCACACCCAGGCAAGGACCCATGAAGTGCTGGTCAGCCGGATCGCCGAGTGCGAACAGCACGGTGATGTCCGGAGCCTTCGCCCCCGGGTTCGCCTCCAGCAGTACGGCGAGAGCCTCGTCGAGCGCCTTTCGCATCCGCTCCCAGGCTCCGGCCGCCGCCAGGGTCTTGAGCGCGTCGAGGCAGCGCGCCTCGTCCCGGTCGATGGGGAACCCGGACGATTGACGGTGGATGGCCACCAGATCGACGTCTCCGGGGTAGTAGCGGTACATGCCGCTGTTGGGCTCCAGCATCGAACGCAGCAGGTCGACGCGGTCCGCGACCGGGGCGAGCAGAATCCGCCTCATGGCGGAGTAGGTGTCGAGAACAGTGATTGACATGGCCCCGATGCTAGAAGTTGACGCAGCGTCAAGGTCAACCGTGTGCGTGGTGCTGGGCTCAGTCCCTCTGGCCGATGACCTCGTGGAGGTACCGGACGGCGATTTCCTCCGCACGGCGACGGCGTTCGTTCACAGCAGGGTTCCTCCGGTGACGTCCACCCACTGGCCGGTCACCCAGCGGCTGTCCTCGGAGGCGAGGAAGGCCACCACGTCGGCCACGTCCTCAGGGGTGCCCAGGCGGCCCATGGGCGACTGCGACGCCAGGTAGGTCCGCGCCTCTCCGACGATTCGGCCCTGGTGGATGTCGGTGTCGACGACACCGGGCGCCACGGCGTTGACCGTGATCCCGCGAGCGGCGAGCTGCTTGGCGAGCGTCGAGGTGAACACGTCCAGCGCGCCCTTGGACATGGCGTAGCTGATGCTCTCGGGCACGGCCCACCCCCGGGTCAGCATCGTCGAGACGTTGACGATCCGGCCCCCGTCGCTCAGCCGGGGCAGCGCGAGCCGGGTGACGAAGAACGGGGCGGTGGCGTTGACCGCGAAGATCCGCTCGAACTGCCGCCTGGTCACGTGCTCGATGCCGGGCTCGTCATTGAGGATGCCCGCGTTGTTGACCAGGATGTCCAGCTTGTCGGCGTGCTCGTCGAAGGCCGCCCACAGGCGTTCGGCGTCGTCGGTCGTGCCCAGTTCGGTCCGCAGGGAGAACGCCTGCCCGCCCTCCGCCACGATCGCGGCGACGGTCTCCTGGGCGGCCTGCTCGTTGCTTCCGTAGTGGACGGCGACGCGGGCGCCGTCACGGGCCAGGCGCCGGGCGACGGCCCGGCCGATCCCCCTGCTGCCGCCGGTGACGAGGGCGGTCTTGCCGTGGAGAGGGTTCATAATGCCTTCCTTGTCGTGTCAGGTGGGGGTCGAAGATCCCGGTACGCCGCGCGTGGGCGTGCCGAGGAGGAGCGCCGTCACGTGGACGGCGCTCGGGCAAGGCGGTGGCGGGGTGACGACGCTGCTTCTCGGCCCGGTGGCCGAAAGCGCATGCTTCCGGTACGTCGAAGCGTCCGCGGCCACCGCGGATCTTGTTTGCGGCGATCCCGGAGGATCAGTCCCGAGGCGGGCGCGGCGAGGCTT
Organism: Nonomuraea longicatena; assembly: GCF_039525605.1. Classification (NCBI taxonomy): domain Bacteria; kingdom Bacillati; phylum Actinomycetota; class Actinomycetes; order Streptosporangiales; family Streptosporangiaceae; genus Nonomuraea; species Nonomuraea longicatena. Next base: position 156,417 of record NZ_BAAAHQ010000025.1, read on the forward strand.
CCGGCTGGAGGAAAGCGAGCGCGGCCAGGTCGTTCACGGTCTCTTGAAGCTCGTTGATACGGGCGTGGCCGATCCGGACGAGTTCGTCGCCGGCGGCGACCCACAGGTCGAGGTCCTGTGAGAGGGGCGGGATCTCGGCGAGGATGTCGGCGCTCTCCCTGAGGGTGATCCCCACACGTTGCGCCGCGAGCGCCAGTTTGATCCGGCAGATCGCGTCCACGGTGAAACGGCGGGCGTTGCCGCTGCTCCGGTAGCCGCGGATCACGCCGTACCGCTCGTAGAAACGGACCGCGTTGGGCGTCACCCCGGCCGCCCTGGCCACCTGCCCGACCGTGAGGTCGGCCCGGCTCGTTCCAGAGCCGGGATACTCGATGGTGGTCATGGCACACGTCCCGCGTTCACTGATGAGTCCTGCCACCCCAGTATGGCCCGAACCCGCACGACCAGGGCGAAGGCCGCGACGCCGCCGGGGGTCTTCGTCGCTCATGTCCGGCCGGTCGGCTCCGCGACCCGGATGGAGCGCAACGCGTCCGCCCACGTGCGCAACTCCGTCATCATCGTGTGCAGCGCCTCCACCGTGCCCGGCGGCGGGACGAAGCGGCCGACGGCGTCCAGATGCTCCCAGGCCATCGGCAGCAGGACGGACTCCCGGATCGTCGTGGCCCGCAGTTCGGGGAAGACCGTCCGCAACTGCTCGACGGCCCTGATGCCGCCGGAGGCGCCGTATCCGACGAACGCGACCGGCTTGTACGCCCATTCGGTGAAGTGCCAGTCGATCACGTTCTTCACCGGAGCCGGGAAGCTGTGGTTGTACTCCGGCGTGAGGAACACGAATCCGTCGGCGTCCGCGAGGCGACCGGCGATCGGGGAGTCGGCCGTACCACCCGGTTGCAAGGTGTGCATCGGCAGTGGGATCGAGGCCAGGTCGATCAGGTCGAGGTCGAGCCAGTCGAACGGGGCGAGTTCGCGTTCCAGCCACGCGGCGAGGGAATCGGCGAGCCTGGGGCTGCGCACACTGCCGATCACCAGGGCGATCCTGACGTTGTCTGCTGTCATGGGATCGACGCTAGGCATTCGCCCATAGGCGAACTCAAGTCGGCGCCCGACGGCGACGAACGGCGGCTAGGCATCCCAGGTCGGCCGGATCTCGATTCCCGCGCCCATCGGGCAGCGGCGGGCGATCTCCTCGGCCTCCTCCGGACCCGTGCACTCGATCAGGTAGATCCCGGCCAGGTCCTCCCGCAGCCCGGCGAACGGGCCGGGCGCCGATGTGTCTTCTCCCGGACGCAGCGTCCTGGCCTCGGCCTGGGGTTTCAGGGCGACGCCCGTGAACGGGACCCCGCGTTCGCGCAGGTACTCACCGAACGCGGCATGCGCGGCCACGGCTGCGGCCATCTCCTGCCGGGGTACGGTCGCCCAATAGTCCTCACGATCGAACAGCAGCAAAGCGATCTTCACCGTCGAACCTCCTTGACCCGTATGACGCGCGAGCCCGCCACACATCGACAATCGAGCACCGGGTCTTACAGGAGGAGACTTGCCGGGGCGCCGCGCCGCGCCCCGGCGGGCCGGGTCAGCCGATCGGGCTGTGACTCAGGAGCCGGTGCAGGTCGGCGACGGACTGGACCTCGGAGACCGGCGGCCGCCCGTCGATCACCAGGCTGGGAACGCCGGTCACGCCGTGCGCGGCCGCGTGGCGCCGGTCGGCGCGCACCTGCTCGGCATAGTCGTCACCGGCCAGGACCGCGCGCACCGCGTCGCCGTCCAGTCCGGCCTCGCCGCCCAGGCGCACCAGCACCTGTGCGTCGGCCACGTTGAGTCCTTCTGTGTGGTACGCCCGCAGCAGGCGCTCCATCATCTGATCGCCGAGCCCCTGGCCGGCAGCCAGCTTGATCAGCCGGTGCGCGTCGAAGGTGTTCACCGGGCGAGCCAGATGCAGGTTCAGCTCCAGCCCCTCCGCCGCACCCAGCGACCGGATCCGGGCGATGCGGGCGGGCGCCTGCTCGCCCCACCAGCCGGCCATGGCCTCCGCGGCGGTCGGGCCGGGAGTGCGGCCTTCGTCCGGCGCGAGCTCGTAGGCACGCCAGACGATCTCGATGTCGTCGCGGTCGGGGTGCGTGGCGAGTGCGGCCGTGAGGCGTCTTTTCCCGATGTAGCACCAGGGGCACAGCACATCGGCGTAAATCTCAATCTTCATGGAACGTCCTGAACGATGCTCGTGGCCGATGGATCAGGCGTCCAGGCGCTGGGGCCCGGGACCGATCTCGCGGACGACGGTGTAGGTGGGGACGCCGGTCATACGGGGTGCGGCCCGGTCGGCCAGACCCTCCAACGCCTTGCCGATGGCGGCCATCCGCCCGTCGGTGTCGGAGGTCTCCACGAAGTGGCGATAGTCCGCCTCGCTCGCCCACTGCACGATGTTGTACACGCGGGTGCCGTCGGTGCTCACATGAAAGCGGGCCGAGCGGTAGCCGGGGTAGAAGCGCACCCACCGCTCCTGGATCTCCGCGAAAGCCTCCACGAACTCACGCTGCGTATCAGCGCCGTCGACGGTGTAGTCGATGATCGAATAGAAACCGGGATCCGTGCTCACGGAACACACTCCTCAAGGTCGGAATCGGGGCGGCGCCCTCGCACTTCATCGTGCAATCTCAACTTAGGTCGAGGTCAAGTTCCGCCGTCCCGCTCGACCGGGCCCCGAGCGGCTGATCGCCGGGGGGCTCGGGATCAGCAGAGGCGAGGTCGGGCGCCGGATCAAGTGCGACCTCCTCCTCAACCGCACCACGAGCACGGGGTTCTCGTTCGTCGTCATGCCCGCCGAGGGCGAGGCGGGCGTGGCCTCCGGGCACTCGGCGGACGGCGGGGCCTGAGCGGCCCGGCGAACCTGAGCCCCATGGTCACCCAGGCAGGGCGCGGGCACCCGCGCACCTGCGCTCCATGCCCTGCCTGGGCGCGCGAGAACGTCGTGGCGGGGGCCCGAGCGGCTGCTCTGGGGTGCGCTCGTGGTGCTGACGGCCGGGATCGCGGTCCGGTGGATACCGGCGCCTGCCGGGTTGTTCGGGGGGGACCGTACTGATCGGGGCGGGAATCGCCGTGGGCAACGTCTTGCTGCCGAGCCTCATCAAACGCGACTTTCCCACCAGAGTGGGCCTGCTGACCAGCGCGTACGCCACGGTGATGGGAGCCGTCGCCGCCGTGGCCTCCGGGGTGGCGGTGCCCATCAGCCAGGCCGCTCCCGGCGGTTGGCACACCGCGCTGGGCTGCTGGATCGTGCTCGCGCTGGCGGCGATCGTGCTGTGGTTCCCACAGGTACGTACCACGCGACCGGCCTCGGGGGAGAGCCGAGGGCATCGCCTGCCGTGGGGGTCGCCGCTGGCGTGGGCGGTGACGGCGTTCATGGGACTGCAGTCGCTGGGCTTCTACGTGGTCGTGACGTGGTTGCCCCAGGTGCTCCAGGACACCGGAGTCGACGCGGCCACGGCAGGATGGCTGCTGTTTCTGTTCCAGGCGGTCGCGGTGGTGACCGGCCTGGCCGCGCCCGCCGCCATGCGGTGGGCGCGGGACCAGCGCGCGGTGGCGACGGTGAGTTCGCTGGTCGTGCTCGCCGGCTACCTCGGGCTCCTGCTCGCGCCGGGATGGGCACTGCTGTGGAGCGCCGTCCTCGGACTGGGCGGAGGGATCTGCCTGGTGCTCGCATTGGCCTTCCTCAGCCTGCGGGCCCAGGACGCGACCGTGGCCGGCGCGCTGTCGGCGATGGCACAGTCGATCGGCTACCTGGTGGCCGCCGTGGGACCGGTGGCCTTCGGGCTGCTGCACGCCGTCGGTTCCGGGTGGACCGTACCGATCCTCCTGATGTGCGTCGCCGCAGCGGGCCAGGCGGCCGTCGCGATGACGGCCGGCCGGGGCACAGTGCCCCGAGTCGACGGCCAACCCCGTTCACAAGGGCACTGAAGAGGAGGGCGAGGTTGGTTCGGGTCCGTGCGGCAGTCCGGAGGGGTCAGTTCGATTGGGTGATGGCGACGGGGGCGGATTTCTCGGCGGAGAGACATCCGGGTGGTGCGGCGCCGCCCGAAAGGCTGAAGAATCCTACGCCGCCGCCACCTCCCTCTACTCGATCGCCCTCCATGATCGGGCCTCTCCCCGGGACGCGCACGCCGCGTTTGCCCGAGCGGAGAAAGGGCCTGGTCCCTGCCGGCCAGATCAGCGGGGTCGTGTTTTCGGTTCCGCCCTGAACGTGGGTGAGGAAGAGGCACTTGCCGGTCTGGCTGTATGTGAGCGTGCCGGTGATCTTCATGTCCATTCCGCCCTCGAAATGGTGGACGAAGATGACGGGGTCCTTGCCGACCCGGTATATCGGTTCGGTGGCCGAGGTGCATCCCGTAAGCAGCAGGATCGTGGCGGCCGCGCTCGCCACCGGTCTCATGGGAATGAGCTTCTCTTACTGCTCCCAGCCAGTCAATCAAGGCAGAAATCCGATATCCCCTTATGGTCTCGAACGCGTCGACGTGAAAGCGCGTAAAGGTGAGACCGGTAGAGCCGACCGGCTTTGGCCGTCGCGTGGTGAGAGCACGACAGGGGAAACCTTCGAGGTGACGCCTGCGGCCTGGAATTCGGCTGAGGGCGGCCACCCCGGGAAACGTGTTCCCGGGGCGGCCGCCCGTTCAGTCATGATCCAGCTCTCGGGTGAAAGAGGAACGCCTCAGTTGATCGGATCAGGGCAGTGGCGCAGGCTGATCTCTCGTTTCGGTGAAAATCCCGACGGCTAACCCGCCGTAGACAGCGGTTCGGTGTTCGGCGGCTGTCCGATCACCAGGTCACCCGAAGCGTGTGCACGCCGTACACGAGGCTGGTGGCGCGGAAGTTCGGCTGCTCGGACGGGTCTGCCAGGGCGAGGCCGGGGAAGCGTCGCAGCAGTGCCGGGAAGGCGATGCGCATCTCCATCCGGGCCAGCGGCGCCCCGAGGCAGTGGTGCACCCCGTGGCCGAAGGCGGCGTGGCCGGCGGCTCCGCGGGAGATGTCGAGGGTCTCGGGGTCGTCGATGAAGGCCGGATCCCGGTTGGCGGCGGGAAGCGAGCAGATCACCAGCGATCCCTCGGGGATGAGATGCCCGGCGATCTTCACGTCGGTCGTGGTCGTGCGCGGCGGCAGCGCCTGCACGATGGACATCCAGCGCAGCAGTTCCTCGACGGCGGGTTCGACCTGGGCCGGATCCTCGCGGATCATGGCCAGCTGCTCCGGATGCCGGAGCAGGGTCAGCGTGCCCAGACCGAGCATGTTCGAGGTCGTCTCGTGCCCGGCCAGCAGCAGCAGTCCCGCGATGCCGACCAGCTCGTCGGTGCTCAGATCGTGGCCGTGCTCGCGCACCAGCATGCCCAGCAGATCCTCGCCCGGATCCGCCTGGGCGCGGGCCACCAGCTCGCTCATGTAGGCGCGGTCCTCCCGTTGCGCCGCGACGCGCTGCTCCATCGGCAAGGAGATGTCCAGCAGGCGCACGGAACGCTCGTGGAACTCGGCGCGGTCGCCGTGCGGCACACCGAGCAGCTCGCAGATCACCAGCGACGGCACCGGCAGCGCGAAGTGCTCCACCAGATCGGCCGGCTTCCCGGCCCGTTCGAGATCGTCCAGTGCCGCTTGGACGATCTCGACGATCCGGGGTTCGAGCCTGCGCATCCGCCGTACGGTGAACTCCGGGGTGAGCGTACGGCGCAGCCGCGTGTGCTCGGGTGGGTCGAATCCGATCAGCTGTCCGGCCTGCATCTTGGCCCGTTCGTCGGCGCTCATCTGCTCGGCTCCCGGGAACGGTGTCCGGGCGCTGCTGAACCGGGCCGGGTCCGCGAGCACCTGGCGAACGTCCTCATGGCGGCAGATCACGTACGCGGGTGCGCCGAACGGTGTCTCCACCAGCACCACGCCCTCGTCCTCACGGGCCCGGGCCAGTTCCTCGACCGGGTTGAGCCCGTTCCGCCGGATATGGATGGGCAATTCCATTGCTTTAGTCATCGTCTGTCCTTTCGAGCGGTGACCAGATGAATGTCTTGGCGAGTACGTCGATGAGTCGGCGTTCGGTGCGGAACCCTGCTCAGGGTTGGGTGTCGAGCCAGTCCCGGAAGGTGGGCCCGGCGAGTCTGGCGTGCGGGCCGGGCGGGAACGCGCCGTCGGCGGCGAGCCCGGCATCGGGGATGTCGGCGCCGATGACGGACGCCATGGCGATCCGGGCGACCCCCGCCTTGCGGCCGTACTCGTGCAGGTTGCGGGCCGACGTACGGAAGAACGCGGTCGCCGCCTTCTCGTCGGAGTCGTGCCAGGAGACGACGTCGATGACGGCCCCGACCCCGGTGAGGATCTGGCCGAGTCCCTGACCGGTGATGACGTCCCGCGCCACCGGCGTGGACGTCATCACCGGTCAGGACGTCGACGACGTGGCGGCCCGGCCGCCCGCTCGCTCCGGCCACCGCGAACCCGATGCTCATGCTGCCGTCCCCTACTCGCTTAGTCCCAGCCGGGATCGGCTTGGCGATGAGACCGGCCGGGCGTCGTTGATGCTGACAAAGCGGATATTTCCTCACTCATGCTGTGCGTCGTTATGAGCAAGAGATCCCGACGGGCCGCTCCTTGTGACACCACGGCCGCTGTGACATACACCACCTGCCGGTGGTGTCACAGAGCGGCGGGGATCGGGATCATATGGAGATGGCACGGCCGCGACCGAACAGGCAGGAGCCCGGGATGAACGAGCGAATGGACGCGGCCACCACGGCGTTCGTCACCCACCGGAACCTGTTGTTCACTCTCGCCTACGAGATCCTCGGCTCCGCCGCCGACGCCGAGGACGTCCTGCAGGAGACCTGGCTGCTGTGGACGCGCGTCGATCTCGGCCCCGTGCTGAACCAGCGCGCGTACCTGGTGCGGATCGCCACCCGGCAGGCGCTGAAACGGCTGCGGACGCTGACCCGGCGCAGGGAGTCCTATGTCGGGCCGTGGCTGCCCGAGCCGTTGCTGACCGCGCCGGACGTGGCCGAGGACGTCGAACTGGCCGACAGCGTCTCGATGGCGATGCTGCTGGTGCTGGAGACGCTCAAGCCGACCGAGCGGGCGGTGTTCGTGCTGCGCGAGGTGTTCGACCTGGACTACGACGAGATCGCAGGCGCCGTCGACAAGAGTCCGGCCGCCGTACGCCAGATCGCGCACCGGGCGCGGGCGCACGTCTCCGCGCGCCGTCCGCGCGGGACCGTGTCCCCGGCCGAGACCCGGGCCGCGCTCCAGGCCTTCCAGCGAGCGGTCGAGACCGGTGAGTTGCAGAGCCTGCTCGACCTCCTCGCGCCGGACGTCGTGGCCCTGAGTGACGGCGGCGGCGTCAAGCGCGCCATGCCCCGACCCGTCGTGGGGGTCGACAAGGTGGCGCGCCTGCTGTCCCTCGGCTGGTGGCGACGCGACGCGAAAAGGTCGGTCGAACTGGTCCAGATCAACGGCGGCCCAGGGCTGCTCGTACGGCTCGACGGCGAGATCGACGGCGTGCTGGCGGTGCGGATGGAGAACGGTTACGTCACCGGCGCCTACCACGTGCGCAATCCGGAGAAGCTGTCCCGTATGGAGCGGGAGACCGCGATGACCCGCTGAGGCGGACCGGTGGCAGGGCTCAGCCGGTTTTCCGTACCTGTGACGTGTCGGCCGACAGCGGCCGGCCGTCCTGGCCGAGCGGGTGGAGTTCGGCAGGTTCCCGCCCCTGGGCGTCGACCAGGACGGAGTGCGTCTCGCCCGGGGCGAAGGCGTGGCGCTCGCCCCATTGGCGGAGGGCGACGACGGCCGTGAAGAGGTCCCGCCCGGCTTCGGTGAGCCGGTAGGTCTGGCGTCTGCCGTCGGTGGCGGCGCTCCTGTCGAGGATGCCCTGCTCGACGAGCTTGCGGAGCCGGTCGGTGAGGATGTTGCGGGCGATCCCCAGTCGCTGGTGGAACTCCGTGAAGGCGGTCGCTCCGTCCATGGCGTCGCGGATGATCAGCAGGCTCCATCGGTCGCCGACCAGGTCGACGGTTCGCGCGACCGGGCAGGCCGGGTCGGTCCAGGCGCTTCCTGCGGGGAGCGTGACGTCCACCGGCCCTCCAAGGTGAGTTGCAATCTGAAACCAGTATGCCCTAGCCTCCAGTAAGTTGCATTTTGCAACCAATTGGAGGCGACATGTCGTTGGGATTGACCGGTGGGCAGCGGGTCGTGCTCGCGATGGTGTGCGCGGTGACGGTCTCGTCCATCTACGGCATCCAGCCGGTTCTCGAGACCGCGGGCGCGGACCTCGGGCTGGGGGAGGGGACGCTGGGGTGGCTGGTCGCCGCCGGCCAGATCGGCTACCTCGTGGGGCTCGTGCTCCTGGTCCCGCTCGGCGACCTGTTCGACCGTCGCAGACTCATTACCGTGCACCTGCTGCTCACCGCGGCCGGCGCGGGGGTGGCCGCCGCCGCACCCACCGGCGGCGTCGCGATCGCGGGCCTGGCCCTGGCCGGACTGTTCGCCGTGGTCGTCCAGATCACGGTGGCGTACGTCGCCGCCGTCTCGCCGGCCGGCGAGCGGGGCCGCAACATCGGCGCGGTCACCTCGGGCGTGGTCATCGGGATCCTCGGGGTGCGGGTGATCGCGGGCACGCTGGGCGAACTGGCCGACTGGCGGGTGGTCTACCTCGTGATCGCCGCGCTGTGCGCGATGCTCGCGCTCGCCGTCCGGTCCACCCTCACGGCCGACATCCGCCGCCCCCGGGCCCGGTACGGCCAGGCGCTGTCATCGCTGGGGCGCCTGATCGTCGGTGACCGGCTCTTCCTCAGCCGAGGGCTGGTCGCCTTCTTCCTGTTCGCCTCCTTCGGCACGCTGTGGAGCGGGCTGGCGCTCCCGCTGGGGGACGCCCCATGGCACCTCGGCACCACCGAGATCGGACTGTTCGGGCTCGCCGGACTCACCGGGGCGCTGGGCGCGGCCCGGGCCGGCCGGTGGGCCGACCGGGGCCTGACGTCCTCGGTGACCGGCTGGTCGCTGGCGCTGCTCGCGCTCTCATGGCTGCTGATCGCGCAGGCGGGGTCGTCGCTGTGGCCGCTGATCGTCGGTGTCGTCGTCATGGACTTCGCCGTGCAGGCCGTCCATGTCAGCAGCCAGCACCTGCTCACCACCGCCCGCCCCGACCGGAGCAGCGGCGTCATCGGCGCCTACATGGCCTTCTACTCCCTCGGCTCCGCGCTCGGCGCGATCACCACGACCTGGGCCTACAGCGCCACGGGATGGTGGGGGGCCAGTGCGCTCGGCGCGGCCTACGCCGTACTCGGACTCCTCGTCGCCGTCTCGACCCGGCGTCTCGCCGTTCTGCCGCAGACGAGACGACCGATCTGACCGAAGGTCGTCTCCCTAGACTGACGGGCATGGCATGCCGCATCAGTGAGTTGGTCATAGAAGCCGCCGACCCCGAACTGCTCGCCGCGTTCTGGAGCGGGGTCCTCGGCTACGTCGAACTCGGGCGGGAGGAGGACGGGAGCATCGAGATCGGGCCGCCCGGCGTCGGGTTCGGCGGCCTGCGGCCCACCCTCATCCTCAGCCCGAACAGCGAGCCTCGGGCGGGGAAGCCGCGACTGCACATCGACGTCAACGCCACCGACCGCGATCAGGACGCCGAACTGGAGCGGCTGCTCGCTCTCGGTGCCAAACCCGCCGACGTCGGCCAGACGGGCGAGGAGAGCTGGCATGTCCTGGCCGACCCGGAAGGCAATGAATTCTGCCTCCTGCGCGCCCGGCTCCAGCCTCTCTGACCGTTCTGGCCATTGCTTCGCCCTGCCCTCCGGCCGGACGCCCGGCGGTTGGTCGCGTTCGAGGGCGGCCAGAAGCCGCTCCGCGGTGATCTCGCCTGGGCGCGACCGATCGATGACGTCGGCCCGCGGCGGAGCCGGATCGGTCTCGACTCTCAGCCCTTGTCGGGTCGGCTCGGCGGTTTCGGGGGTGTGTGCAGGATCTTGGTGAGCAGGGTGTCGCGGTCGTGGAGGGCGGTGCGGCCCGCGTCGGTGAGTGACAGCAGGTGGGTCCGGCGGTTGGCGGGGTTGCGGGTGCGGGTGAAGCGGCCGGTGGCCTGGAGGCGGTCGAGGAGTCTCACCATGATGGTGCGGTTGATGCCGAGGCGGTGAGCGAGGTCCTGCTGGGAGGGGGCCGTCTTCGCCGGCGAGGATGTCGAGGACGACGAAGTCGCGGGCCTGCGAGCCGTCGTGGACGGTGTGGGTGGTGGCGGCACACGCGGCATGGCAGGTGGCCGGTGGCGGTGTGCAAGGGGCCGGTCTCGTCGTCGACGGTGGGTTCGGTGTGGTGGGGCATGGGGTGGTCCTTCTTCCTGGCGTGATGTTAGCAGGTTGATGGTTGGATCAGAATTAGTTGGGATGTTGACAGTTGGGGATGTGTGGATCTACGGTCTGAGCATCACTGCATCGAAGGGTCAAACGATCATGAAAACCGTCGCCGTCCTCGACTCCCATCTCGCCTACACCGAGACCGGACAGGGGGAGTCGCCGGTGGTGTTCCTGCACGGCAGCCCCACCTCGTCCCACCTCTGGCGCAATGTCATCCCGCACGTCGCCGATCGCGCCAGGGTCCTTGCCCCGGACCTGATCGGGATGGGCGCCTCGGGAAAGCCCGACATCGGTTACCGCTTCGCCGACCACGCCCGCTACCTGGATGCGTGGTTCGAGGCGATGGGACTGGAGGAGGTCGTCCTGGTCGGCCACGACTGGGGCGGCGCGCTGGCCATGGACCGCGCTGCCCGCCACCCCGGCCTGGTGCGGGGCCTCGCCGTACTGGAGACGTTCCTGCGGCCGCAGGCGTGGGCGGAACTGCCGCAGGACGTGATCGACCATGCCCGGGCCCTGCGCACTCCCGGGCTCGGAGAGCGGCTGCTGCTGGAGGAGAACGCGGCCATCGAGTACGCCCTGCCGCACCCGTTCGCCGTCAAGACCGGCCTCGCCGTGGAAGACCACGACATCTATCGGGCGCCCTACCCCGACCCGGCCTCACGGCGTCCGCTCCTGCAGTGGCCGAGGGAGATTCCCTACGACCGCGAACCGGCCGATGTGGCCGAACGCATGGACGCCTACGGCGCCTGGCTCGCCACCAGCCCCGAGGTGCCCAAACTGCTCCTCACGGTGGAGGAGGGCGTCGGTATCGCCTCCCCCGAGATCGTGGACTGGGCCCGACGGAACATCGCCGCCCTGGAGATCGAGGGCATCGGGCCCGCCGGCCACCAGGCCCCCGAGGACCAGCCGCACGCCATCGGCCGGGCCGTCGCCGGCTGGCTGACCCGGCACCGTCTTCTCACGCCGGCCCGGACGAGCGTCTGAACCGCGAGCGCGGCGGCGGCCGGCCCCCGTCATCGCCCGCCGGGCCGGCTACTCGGAGTCCTCCGCGCTGAGCGTCGCCTTCAAGCGCCGCAGGGGCCTCAGCCCGAGTACCGCCTCAGCGTCGCAGGATGATCGCCGCAGCCGCGGCGACGTTGACGACGGCGATCGCCAGCCAGGTGATCACCAGCCCGAGGGCGCCCGCGTTGGACACGGCGATGGCGGTGAGCGGGATGCCGAGCCCGATCGAGCCCAGCGCGACCTTAATGATCTCCCCACCCCCCTGCTTCGTGCGGGCGGGGCGGCCCGGCGCGGCGTCGAGCTCGGCGCGCACGCGGGCGGCGATGGTCTCCTCCAGGCGCTCGACGAAGGAGTCCGCGAGGACGCGATCGTAGTCCGGCCCGAGTTCGTCGCGGGCGTCCAGCGTCGCCTGCAGGTCTTCACGGAGTGGCCGCATGTCTGCCATGGCGCCATTCTCGCGGAGGGGCGGCGCGCCGTCATCCGTCCTGAGGGCCAGGCCGAGATCCTCCCCAGGTACGGTTGCGCCATGGAGATCACCACCCCGCGCGGCCCGGCCCGCGTCGACATCGACCAGGCGGACGGGGCGCGGCTGCTGCTGGTGCTCACGCACGGTTCCGCGGGCGGGGTGGAGGCGCCCGACCTGCTGGCGGTCCGCGATGCGGCGCTGGCGGCGGGCGTCACGGTGGCCCGGGTGACGCAGCCGTTCCGGCTGGCGGGCGCCCGCGCGCCCGGCTCGGCCGCGCGTCAGGACGAGGCGTGGACGACGGTGGTGGCGCGGCTGCGGGCGCGATTCCCCGCGCTGACCCTGGTGCAGGGCGGCCGCAGCAACGGCGCCAGGGTGGCCTGCCGTACGGCCACGCAGGTCGGGGCGGCGGCGGCGGTGGCACTGGCCTTCCCCCTGCATCCGCCGGGCAAGCCGGAACGTTCCAGGGCCGAGGAGCTGCGGCAGGCGGGTGTTGACGTGCTGGTGGTCAACGGCGAGCGGGATCCGTTCGGTGTCCCCGACCCGGCAGACGCCACCGAACTGGTGGTGCTGCCGGGCGAGGGACACGACCTGAAGCGGAGTCCCGGCGAGGTGGGCGAGGTCGTCGCCCGGTGGATCACGCGCTACGCGTGAGTCAGGCGGCTCCCACCGTGGGGCGGTGGGGGGCGATGACGGTGCCGCCGGGAAGGAGCTCACCGGTGTCCTCGAACAGGACGACGCCGTTGCAGAGGAGGCTCCACCCCTGCTCGGGGTGGCTGGCGAGGGTTTTGGCAGCCTCGCGGTCGGGGCCCTCGGCAGACGGACAGACCGGGTCGTGCGGGCACATCGGCGTGCCTCCGATATCTCGTGGGTTGCTCCACGCTCTGACCGGACGGGGAGCGACTCGGGTGGTTCGTTTCCTTGCAAGTCTGCGACGTACGTCACAGAGACCGACATAGCCCGTTCGGGCGGTTAGAGGAGTGCCCCGGGGACGGCCTGTGACTTATGACACAGCCTGCTATATGCAGGATAACGGTCAAAGCTCGACACGCCGACTAAATCTGCAATCCTTTAATGAGCGCGTCGAGCCCCCGCTCGAAGTCGGCGTCCGCGGCGGTGTCGCGGCGGGTCCAGGTGTCGACCTCGGGGTCGGCCCACCCCGACCGCTGGACCTCCACGGCGACGCTGCCGAACACGAAGGCGCGCATGGTCCGCACGGCCTCCTCGGCCGCCGGCAGTCCCGCGTCGGCCAGTTGGTCGGTCTGCTCCCTGATCGACAGCGCCGTCGCGCCCTTGGGCGGTTTGGTCAGCGCCAGGGCGAGGACCCCCGGATGGTCGCGCAGCGCCTCACGGCCGGCCCTGCACCAGGCCCGCGCGGTGTCCTGCCAGGTGGGCAGAGGCTCGACCTGGATCGCCGTGACGTGCTCGGCCAGGGCGTCCATGAGCGCCTCCTTGCCGCGCGGCAGGTGGTGGTAGATCGCCATGGCCTCCACCTCCAGCGCGTCGCCGAGCCTGCGCATGGTCAGGCGCCGCAGCCCCTGGCTGTCGGCGATGTGCAGCGCCGCGTCGATGATGCGCTCGCGCGACAGGGGGATCGGTGGTCGTTTGGCGGGCATGCAAGAAATCTACACTGTAAAGGTGCTCGCGCGGGTCCGATTACAGCCTGTGTCGCGGACCGGCGTACGCTACCGCTGACAGGCACAGCTAGAAGGGGCGATTCATGGCGTTTTTCCGTCCGCGGGTGAGCCGCGAGGCCGAGGTCCGCTACCACGCGGATGTCGAGATCTCCAAGAGTTTCCCCGCTTTGCTGGCCGAGGCGGGAAAGGCCGAGCAGACGGTGCGCGACCTGCGCGCCGCCGACGCGCCCGAACTGGAGTTGCGCGCGGCCGGCCTCGCCTTCGACAAGGCGCTGACCGAGGCGCTGCGCGGCGCCGAGGCGGGCCGGCGGGCCACTTTCGGCGTCAAGGCCTACGACGACCGCATCGCCCGCCGCAAGGCCAAGGCCACCCCCAAGGGCGCCCGCTGGAGCGCCGAGGTCGAGCGCCTGCGCACCCTGCGCGAGGAGAACCGTATGTGGGGCATCCCGCGCGCCCCGAGGCCCGTCACCTTCTGAGCATCCGCTCCGGCGCCCGGACACGCCCATTACGGGCTGGTCCGGGCGTTCGCGTGTTCCAGGGCCGAAAACCGGTTGAACGGCCTCCATCAGGGCTGTAACGTCCCACGACGTACCCTCTGTCGGACTTCAATCCGGCCGCCAGGCCGTAGAAAGGTGTGATTTATGACCCAGCGTGCGCCGAGCGTGACTTACCACGCGCAGGCGTTCACCCACCTTCACTGACCGCCTGGCGCAAGCCCGCTCGGCGCTCCCTTGCTTGTCCCTTTCACATGAGAGCTTGCAAGGAGTTCCTGGGTGTCTCACTCCCGCTCGGTGCTGCGCACCGAGACTTTCACGTGCGTACGCTGCGGCCTGACGGCCACGACCGCGAGCCCCGCGGGTGTACGCCGCAACCACTGCCCCCGCTGTCTGTACTCCCGGCACGTCGTCGACCACGTCGAGGGCGGACCGTCCGAGTGCGGCGCGCGTATGGCCCCGATCGCGGTCGCGGTCCTGCGCGACGGCGACTGGGCGCTCATCCACCGGTGCGTCACCTGCGGCGAACTGACCTCGAGTCCGATCGCCGGAGACGACAACCAGTTCATCCTCATGCGGATGGCCGTGCGGCCACTGGCCGAACCGCCGTTCCCGCTTGAGACCTTCGGGGACCTGTGACATGCCGCGCAACAACGCGAGCACGCGCAACCCCCAACGTGCCAAGACCGTCCTGCACGGGCCCGGCGGCGAGCGCGGCGACGCCTTCCGCTGCGTGGGCTGCCGGCTGGACGTCCCGCTCATGGCAGCGGGCACGGCGCACCGCAACCACTGCCCGCACTGCCTGAGCAGCCTGCACGTCGACCGCACCCCGGGCGACCGGCGTGCCACCTGCCGAGGCCGCATGACGGCGCTCAGCGTCACCGTGCGCGACGGCGGGGAATGGCTGATCGTGCACCACTGCCAGCGGTGCGGCGGGCTCAGCGTCAACCGCATCGCCGGCGACGACAACGCGCTGGCACTGATGCGGCTGGCGATGCGCCCGCTGCGGATGGCCAGGCAGTCCGCCCCGGCCGGCTGACAGAACGCGAGCACGCCCGGCGCGATCCGCGCCGGGCGTGCTCCCGTGTCCTGAACCGGTTCAGCTGGCCCAGTCGAGCAGCGGCCGGGTGTTGCTCGGGTGCCGCAGCTTCGACAGCGACTCCTTCTCCAGCTGCCTGATGCGCTCGCGGGTCAGCCCGAGGTGCTTGCCGATCTCGTCCAGCGTGTGCGGCTTGCCGTCGACCAGCCCGAACCGCAGCGCCATGATCTTCGACTCGCGCGGGGAGAGGTTGTCGAGCACGCCCCGCAGCTGGTCGCCGAGCAACTGGCGGTCGACGATCTCCGACGCCTCGGGGGAGTCGACGTCCTCGATGAGGTCGCCGATCGTCGTCTCGCCGTCCTCGCCTATCGTCGCGTTCAGCGAGATCGGCTGCCTGCTGGTACGCAGCAGTTCCTCGATCTGGTCGGGGGTCTTGTCCAGCTCGACGGCCAGTTCCTCCGGCGTCGGCTCCCGGCCCAGCCGCTGGTGCATGTCACGCTCGACCCGCGACAACTTCGACAGCATCTCCAGCACGTGGACGGGCAGCCGGATCGTGCGCGCGGAGTCGGCGAAGCCGCGCTGGATGGCCTGCCTGATCCACCACATGGCGTACGTCGAGAACTTGAAGCCCTTGGTGTAGTCGAACTTCTCCACCGCGCGGATCAGCCCGAGATTGCCCTCCTGGACCACGTCCAGCAGCGACATGCCCCGATCGGTGTACTTCTTGGCCACCGACACCACCAGGCGCAGGTTGGCCTCCAGCATGTGGTCCTTGGCCTGCCGGCCGTCCTCGGCGACCATTTCGAGGCCCTCGCGCTCGGCGGCGCCCAGGTCCTCGAACTCCTCCAGCTTGTACTCCGCGTACAGACCGGCCTCGATACGGCGGGCCAGCTCGACCTCCTGAGCGGCCGTCAGCAGCGTCCGCCGCCCGATCGACTTCAGGTACGTGTGCACG
Source organism: Nonomuraea longicatena (assembly GCF_039525605.1). Lineage (NCBI taxonomy): Bacteria > Bacillati > Actinomycetota > Actinomycetes > Streptosporangiales > Streptosporangiaceae > Nonomuraea > Nonomuraea longicatena. Next base: position 172,368 of record NZ_BAAAHQ010000025.1, read on the forward strand.
GAGTCACCCATGACCGACTGGTTGTCGTCGAGGTCGATGGGCTCGTCCTCAAGCTCGGCGGCCAGCGCGCGCTCGTCCGGCTCGTCGTCGTCCGCATGCTGGGCGATCTTGGACTCCGGCTCCGCCTTTCGGGTAGTCTTCCCGGTACCGGACTTCTTACGGACGGTCTTCTTGGCTGCGGGCCGCTTCCCCTCCTCCGCCAGGGTGACACCGGCGTCGGTCAGCTCGCGCAGGATCGAGCGGCCCTCGGCGGGGCTGATGCCGGCGTGTGCGAACGCCTCGCGTAGCTCCGCGAGAGAGAGGTGACCCTGCGTTCGCCCTCGGTCGAGGAGCTGGTCGAGGGTCGCGGGCGGGGTCGCCACGGCGGTTCTGGGCATGAGGACACCTCCTCCATACGGAGTACAAGCAGTCAGGCAGGTTGTGGTGGGGCGGCTGCGGCCGCTCGGCGCACCACCATCAATAACGCCCAGGACCGCCATTTGTTCCCGGCGACCATGAAAAAGGGGCGGATCACCGCTGGGCGACCCACCCCCGACGGCCTCCGGCGAGGCTAGTCGGCGAGCACGAACTCACCGGGTTTCACCTCGGGCATCGGCATCGGCTGGGCGCCCTCGACGCGCTCGTCCGTCCAGTACTCGATGACCCGCTGCGGATCGGGGTTGAGCTCCGTGGACACCACGCTGTCCGGGGCGGACGGCTCCTCGGGTGCGGCCTTCTCGACCTGCGCCCTGGTCTGCTCCGGGATCTCGCTCAGCCCGCCCGACGAGGCCGCCGCCGCGACGGAGAAACCACCGACGAGTATCACGCCGACGACTCCCGCGGACGCCCACATCTTGCGGGTCTGGTTCATGAAGGCTCCCTTCCTGGGTCGCCTGCTTTGACGCATCCGCCCCCGCTCAGGTTCCGACGCGCAGCCGGACGACGTCGGTCTTGCCGTTCGGCAGCAGCGGCAGACTGGGCAGCAGCCGCAGTTCGCGCGGCGCGCAGTAGGAGGGCAGGCGGCTCTTGGCGTAGGCGCGCAACTGCGCGAGCGTCGGCGGGCGCGCGGCGTCGGCGGGTACCACCACGGCCACCACCCGCTCACCCCACTCGGGGTCGGGGCAGCCGACGACCGCCACGTCCGCCACCTCCGGATGAGCCGACAGGACCGCCGCGACCTGGACCGCCACCACCTTCTCGCCCCCGGTGTTGATGACGTCGTCGGCGCGGCCGAGCACCCGCAACCGCCCGCCGACCAGTTCGCCGAGGTCGGAGGTGACGAACCAGGGCCCGGCGAACTCCTCGAAGCGGTAGCCGGAGAACAGCATCGGCCCGGCGACGTGGATGCGGCCGTCCTCGCCGATCTTCACATCCACCTGGTCGAGGGGGCGGCCGTCGTACACGCAGCCGCCGCTGGTCTCGCTCATGCCGTACGTCGTGACCACCCGGGCGCCGAGCGCCCGCGCCTCCTCCAGCAGGCCGGGACGGGGCGCCGCGCCGCCCAGCAGGATCGTCCGGAAAACGGACAGGTCGGCACCGCGCTCCACCAGGCGGTGCAGTTGCGTGGGCACCAGGGAGACGTGATCGGCGCCGGACCCGAGGACCTCGGCGGGGGAGAAGCCGTCGTGGATGATCGGCTCGCTGCCGGTGACCGCCGACCTGACCAGCACCTGAAGGCCGGAGATGTGCGACGGCGGCAGGCAGCACAGCCAGCGCTCGCCCGGCGCGGCCTCGACGCGGCGCAACTGCACGGCCGCCGCGGCGTGCAGGGCCGCCGCCGACAGCTGCACCCCCTTGGGCGCGCCGGTGCTGCCGCTGGTGGCGATCACCACCGCGACCTCGTCGGGAACGCCGGCGCCCGCGGGCTGCCGTACGCCGTCGACGTGGGTGGGGCGCAGCGCCGCGAGCGCGTCCTTCGCCTGGCCGGGCAGGAGGGGGAGCACGGCGGGGCCCGCGCCGGACAGCGCGTCGCGCAGCGCGGCGAACAGCTCGGGCCCCGGCGCCGCCGTGAGGGCGTGCAACGCTTTGCTCACCATGCTCGTAAGGTTAGTGGCGACACATCGGACATGAGTGCGGGGAGGATCGTGGAGCGTTCTCCCGTCGTCTTCCGGATCCCGATGCGCACCCGCTTTCGCGGGCAGAGCGTGCGGGAAGGCGTGCTGATCGAGGGCCCCGCCGGCTGGGGGGAGTTCTCCCCCTTCCCCGAGTACGGCCCGCGCGAGTGCGCGCGCTGGCTCGCCTGCGCGCGCGAGGCCGCCGACGAGGGCTGGCCCGACCCCGTCCGGACCTCGATCCCGGTCAACGCCACCGTCCCCGCCGTGTCGCCCGAACAGGCGTTCGACATCGTCCGCCGGTCCGGTTGTGCCACCGCCAAGGTCAAGGTCGCCGAGCACGGCCAGACCTTCGCCGACGACCTCGCCCGCGTCGAGGCCGTCCGCGACGCCCTCGGCCCCTCCGGCGGGCTCCGCGTCGACGCCAACGGCGCCTGGAGCGTCGACCAGGCCCTGCGCAGGCTCAAGGAGCTCGACCGCTACGACCTCGAGTACGCCGAGCAGCCCTGCGCCACCCTCGACGAACTCGCCCGGGTCCGGCGCGGCTGCGACGTGCCCGTCGCCGCCGACGAGTCCATCCGCCGCGCCGAGGATCCCCTGCGGGTCCGCGCCGCCGAGGCCGCCGACATCGCCGTCGTCAAGGTCCAGCCGCTCGGCGGCGTGCGCGCCGCGCTGCGGGTCGTCGAGGCGTGCGGGCTGCCGGCCGTCGTCTCCAGCGCCGTCGAGACCTCCGTCGGGCTCGCCGCCGGCATCGCGCTCGCCGCCTGCCTGCCGTCCCTGCCGTACGCGTGCGGGCTGGCCACCATGAGCCTGCTCGGCGGGGACGTCGTCGCGGACTCCCTCCTGCCCGAGGACGGCCGCATCACCGTGCGCCGTCCCACGGTGGATAATCGGCTCTTGTCGGAGTTCACGGTGGAATCGCCGTCGTGGCTCCGCCGGATGCAGGAGGCAGCCCAGTGAACCCCGCCACCGCGCTGGCGACCGTACTCGTCGACGAGCTGGTGCGCTGCGGCCTCACCGACGTCGTCCTCGCCCCCGGCTCCCGCTCGGCGCCCCTCGCGCTCGCGCTGCACGCCGAGTCGAGGGTCCGCCTGCACGTGCGCATCGACGAGCGCTCCGCCTCCTTCCTCGCGCTCGGCCTGGCCAAACGCTCGGAACGCCCGGTCGCGCTGCTGTGCTCCTCCGGCACCGCCGCCGCCAACTTCCACCCCGCCGTCATCGAGGCCGGCGAGTCCGGCGTGCCGCTGCTCGTCATCACCGCCGACCGCCCGCCCGAGTTGCGCGGCACCGGCGCCAACCAGACCATCGACCAGCTCAAGCTGTACGGCGGCGCCGTCCGCTGGTTCGCCGAGCTCGGCGTCCCGGAGGAGCGGCCCGGCCAGGTCGCCTACTGGCGCTCCCTCGCCTGCCGCGCCTACCAGCGGGCCGTCGGCCCGTCCGACCCCGGGCCGGTCCACCTCAACGCCGCCTTCCGTGAGCCGCTCATCCCCGACGGCGACACCACCTGGTGCGAATCCCTCGACGGCGGCGCCGGCGGCCCCTGGGTGCGCGCCCGCGTCGCCCCGCCGCCCGTCGCCCTGCATCTCCCGCCCACCCGCCGGGGCGTCCTCGTCGTCGCCGACGGCGCCGCCAACGTCCGCCGCTACGTCGCCGCCGCCGGGATGGCCGGCTGGCCCGTGCTGTCGGAGCCCAACGGCGGCGGACGCTACGGCGACCACGCCGTCTCCACCTACCACTTCCTGCTCGGCACCCCCGAGTTCGCCGACGCCCACGAGCCCGACGTCGTCGTCACCCTCGGCCGCCCCGGGCTCTCCCGGCCGCTGCTGTCCTGGCTCAAACGCGCCCAGGAGCACATCGTCGTCGCCCCCGACCTCGCCCGCTGGCCCGACCCCACCCGTTCGGCCACGCAGGTCGCCCAGGCCGTCGAGATCCCCGTCGCCTCCGGCGACGACTCCTGGCTGCACGCCTGGCGCGCGGCCGACGCCGCCGCCCGCGCCGCCGTCGACCACGTCCTCGACGAGTCCGGCCTCAGCGAGCCCCGGCTGGCCCGCGACCTCGTCGACGCGCTGCCCAACGGGGCGCTGCTGTTCTCCGGTTCGTCCATGCCCATCCGCGACCTCGACCAGGCCATGCGGCCCCGGCGCGGCATCCGCGTCCTCGCCAGCCGGGGCGCCTCGGGCATCGACGGGCTGGTCTCCACCGCCATGGGGGCCGCGCTGGCCCACAACGGGCCCGCGTACGCGCTGCTCGGCGACCTGTCGTTCCTCCACGACCAGAACGGTCTCATCCTCGGGCCCCGCGAGCCCCGGCCCGACCTGTGCGTCGTCGTCGTCAACAACGACGGCGGCGGCATCTTCTCCCTGCTGCCCCAGGCGGCGCTGCGGGGGCCGTTCGAGCGGGTGTTCGGGACGCCGCACGGCGTCGACCTCGGGTACGCCGCGGCCGCCACCGGGACGCCGTACACGCTGGTGACGGACGAATCCGAACTCGGCAAGGCGTTGCGCGGCGAGGGACTCCGCGTGGTCGAGGTGCGCTCGGAGCGCGATTCGAACGCCCTCGTGCACGCCCGGCTCAGGGAGTCGGCCCAGCACGCCGTCAGGGCGTCCCTGTCCTGAGCGATCGCCCCGCCGCCGGGACGTCCGTCGGCGGGGACGTCTCATCCGCTGTCTGCGGTCGTGAGTCCCCGTAGGGGCGTCCTCTCGTCCCATGCCCTGTTCGCCCCGGTGGTTGCGGTGGGGCGGACGCTCACGGTTTCCGGGCCCAGAACAGCGCGTGCCCGCTGTCGCCCTCGGGCACGAACTCCTGCGCCGTCACCCGCAGCCCGGCCTCGCCGATCCAGCGGTGGTACGTCGCGGCGTCCGCCTGGCTCCACCACATGCGGGCGGTGCCGCCCAGCCAGGCGTCGTCGCTGCCGGTCCACTCCTGCCAGCCCGTTGTGGCCAGCAGCCATCCGCCGGGGCGCAGCCAGCGGGCCATCCTGGAGATCAGCGAGGGCTGGGCGTCGAGCGGCAGGTGGATGAGGGTGTACAGGCAGACGATCGCATCCAGGCTCGCCTCCTCCCGCTCCAGCGCGGTGGCGTCGGCGCGCACGAAGCCGGCGCCCGGCACCAGGCGCCGGGCCCGTTCGATCTGTACGTCGCTGACGTCCACACCGGTGACACTCAGTCCGGCGTCCACGAGCGCCCTGGCCACCGGCACGCCGCATCCGCACCCCAGGTCGAGCACGTCGCCGCCGGGGCGTGTCCTCGACACCAGCTCCGCCACCCAGGGGCCGTACTGACCGGCCTCGGCGTCGTCGGCGCGATAGCGATGGGACAACGCGTCGTACCCCCTTCGCACCGCCTCGACCGCCGGGTGCGCCTGCTCGGTCATCCGGGCCCCTCTTCTCTGCCTGCTCGTCCTGGACCCTGCGCAGGCTAATCGGCCCGCACCTCGACCGCCTCCGGTTTTCCGGCGAGAACTCCGCGCCCGGCGTGGGGTTCGCGGGAACTTGACGTCACTCTGCTTGTAGTACTACGGTGAAATCACTTCAGACAGAGTGCTTCATCGGGAGTGAAAAGTTGCGAAAGCTTGTGTACTACGTCGGGATCTCCATCGACGGCTACATCGCGGGGCCGGGAGCCGAGGTCGACTTCTATCCGGTGTCCGACCAGATGGCGGCCTGGATCAACGCCCGCTACCCGGAGACCGTCCCCACGCACATCCGTAAGCTCGTCGGACTGGACGGCGAGCCCGGCAGGACCATCGACACGGTGGTCATGGGGCGGGGCACCTACGACCCGGCCCTGGCGGTTTCCATCACCAGTCCCTACTCCCACCTGCGCCAATACGTCGTCTCCAGGACGCTGAAGATCGACGATCCCACGGTGGAGGTGGAGCCGGGCGATCCGGTCGAACTCGTCCGGCGCCTCAAGGCGGAGGACACCGGCATGAACATCTACCTCGCCGGAGGCGGCAAGCTCGCCGCCTCCCTGCTCCCGGAGATCGACGAGATCGTCCTCAAGACCTATCCGGTGGTGGCGGGCGCGGGTATCCCCGTGTTCTCGGGCGAGTTCCAGCCCACCCTGTTCAAGCCCACCCATCGTGAGCATTTCGACAACGGAGCCCAGGTCACCTGGCTCACCCGCGCCTAGAGACCACAAGGAGACAGATGAATATCAAACTTCCCGCCTCGATCACGCAGGCCAAGACCGGCGACCCGGCCCGCTCGTCCCATCAGCGGGCGCAGCCGGTGCGTGAGCTCCGGCCCACCGTCCGGACCGACCTCTCCCGGCGCCCGAGCGCCGCACCACGCCGGAGCGCGTACTGACCGGCCGGCCACGCGGCCCCGGACGTCCCGGCCGGTGCGCGGGCGGGGCCGGGGTCAGGGGCCGAACACCGAGTCCAGCAGGTCGCCGACGAACAGGTCGAGGTCGTTCAGCCCGGCGGCCTCGATCGTCCGCGGGCCGCCCGTCAGGAGATGCAGGACCGCGCTGTGCAAGGCCAGGGTGATCGCCGACACCCGTGCCGGGGTGGCGGGCAGCCCGGCGGCCCGTACGGCCTGCCGGAAGCGAGCGAAGTCGGTGGCGGTGACGGCGTCGAGGACGGCCGCCAGCCATGGCTTGCGGGCCGCTTCGGCCTGCAGCTCGAAGACGGCCTGCAGACGGGGGCGGCCCGGGCCCTCGACATCGGCAAGAAGCGCGGACAGCAGCCTCGCCAGCCCCGCCCGGTCGCTCGGGGGCTCGGCCGGGATCCGGTCGTAGAGTTCCACACAGCGCTCGGCGACCGCTCGGAGCAGGGCGTCCCTGGTCGCGAAGTAGTTCTTGGTCGTGCCCTCCGGCACCTGTGCCACGGCGTCGACGGCCCGATGGGTCAGCCCGCGCGCGCCGGAGCCGGCCAGTACGTCGATGGCGGCATCGCGGAGCCGCTCGCGTCGCTCGGTGTTCACGAACCCAGCATACCCCAGTTGTGGTACTACTATCGTGGTGATCGCCCGCATCTCACCGCGCGTGATCTTCCCGGCCGGATCGGGGTACGGTCGGCGGGAGAACGCCCCCCGGTTCCCGGAAAGCGAGCCTCGCATGACCGACTGGCAGGAGTTCCGCGGCGGCGTCAACGTCGTGCGCCGCCGCGGCGACCTCGTCCACCGGCCGGCCTCCCCGGCCTCCCCGGCGATCCACCGGCTGCTGCGGCACTTGCGCGAGCAGGGCTTCCACGGCGCGCCCGAGCCGAGAGGCTTCGACGCCGACGGCGACGAACTGCTCACCTTCCTCGACGGCGAGGTGCCGGGCGCGCTCACCCCGGACCTGCGCACGCCCGAACTCCTCACCTCGGCCGCCGCGCTGCTGCGGGCCCTGCACGACGCGAGCGCCACGTTCCGGCCGCGTCCCGGCGACCTCTGGTCGTCGCCGGTCCGGCATCCGGCCGAGGTCGTGTGCCACGGCGACGCCGTCCAGTACAACTGCGTGGTGAAGGACGGCGTCGCGGTCGGCTTCATCGACTTCGACACGGCGCACCCCGGCCCGCGCGTCTGGGACGTCGCCTACGCCGTGTACCGGTTCGCGCCGCTGCAGGGGCCGGACAACCCGGAGGGCTTCGGCACGCCGCAGGAGCAGGGCCGCAGGGCCGCCGCCTTCTGCCGGGTGTACGGGCCGGGCGTGGGAGCCGAGGTCGTCGACGTCGTCCCCGACCGGCTGCGGGCCCTCGTCGACTTCATGCGCGAGCAGGCCGCGCGGGGCAGCGCGGCCTTCCGGCAGCACCTCCAGGACGGTCACGCCGACCTGTACGAGGCGGACATCCGGTATCTGCGCGCCCAGCGCGCCACGCTGCGCGCCGCCTTCGGGGCGGGGTAACCGCGTAGCGCGAGAGGAGCGGGGTCAGGTCAGGGAGTCGAGCCAGGCCGTCAGGGCGGCACCCTGGCTGGTCATGATCTCCGGGTCGTGGAGGGCGTTGGACAGCAGTGACATGCCCTGGTACGCGGCCACGAACGTGATCGCGTGGTCCGCCGCACCGGGCAGGCCGAGTGCGCGGAACTGCCGTTCGGCCCAGTCGACCAGCATGCGGATGACCTCGCCGGCCTCACGGTCGAGGACGCCGTCGGCGCGTTTGTCGAGTTCGGCGGCCAGCGTGCCGGTGGGGCAGCCGTACCGGGCGGCGACCTCCCGCTGCTCCACCCAGGCGGCCACCAGCGTCTTGAGGCGTTCGCGCGGGTCCGGCAGGCGGTCGAGACCGTCGGTGATCTCCTCAAGGCGGGCGGTGTGTTCGGACAGGGCGGCCCGTACCAGGTCGTCCTTCGTCTTGAAGTAGTAGTACACGTTGCCCACGGGCACGTCGGCGGCGTGGGCGATGTCGGCGATGGTGGTGCGTTCGACGCCTTGGTGGTGGAGGACCTGCGCGGCGGCGGCGCTCAGCCGTCGCCGTTTGTCGGCGCCACGGCGCCTGGTCCCGGGTGAGTCAGTCACCCGACTCACTATAGCCACGCGGTCGTTTCCTGTGCTACCGTCGAATCAAGTCAGCTGACTAACTAACTCGGAGGTTTCATGATCGTGGTAACCGGGGCGACCGGAAACGTCGGGCGGGCGCTCGTGCGGGCCCTCGCGGACAAGGGTGAGGACGTGACGGCCACCTCGCGCGGCATCACGGGGGAGGACGTGCCCCAAGGCGTCCGGCACCGGCGCGCGGACCTGGGTGACCCGGCCGGCCTCGCCCCCGTCCTGGACGGTGCGGACGCGCTGTTCCTGCAGAGCGGCGGCCCCGACGCCGGGCGCCTGCGCCCGCGCGACATCCTCGACGCGGCCAAGGCGGGGGGCGTCGAAAGGGTGGTGCTGCTGTCCTCGCAGGGCGTGGAGACACGGCCGCGGTCGCACTCGCACGGTGTCCTCATGCGCTCCATCGAGGACGTCGTGCGGGAGTCCGGCCTGGACTGGACGGTCCTGCGTCCGAGCGGCTTCGCCTCCAACACCTTCGGCTGGGCCGAGTCCGTACGGACCACCCGTACCGTCAGGGCCCCCTTCGCCGACACCGGCCTGCCGGTGATCGACCCGCAGGACATCGCCGAGGTCGCGGCGGCGGTGCTGCGCGAGAACGGCCACGCCGGCCGGGTGTACACACTGACCGGCCCCGCGCCCATCACCCCGCGGCAGCAGGCGGCGGCGATCGCCGCCGCCCTGGGGGAGGAGGTGCGGTTCGCGGAGCAGAGCGGGGACGACGCCCGTGCGGCGCTGCTCCGCTTCCTGCCCGAGCCCGTGGTCGAGACCACGCTCGCCATCCTCGGCACGCCCACCGAGGCCGAGCGGCGCCCCGGCCAGGACGTCGAACGGATTCTCGGCCGCCCCGCCGGTGCCTACGGCGAGTGGGCCCGGCGCAACGTGGCCGCCTTCCGCTGAGTCCGCGCGGGCGGGTCCGGGTTCCACTCAAGGTGCTCGGCGCGGGCCAGACCGTGCGAGCCCGCCGAGATCCTCAGCGCTCGATGAGGGTGACCTCCAGGGAGTAGTGGGAGGCCCGGTAGACGTGCGAGCCGTGCTCGACCGCCCGACCCTGGTCGTCGTAGGTCGTCCTGACCATCGTCAGCAGCGGCGCCCCCCGCCGTTCGCCGAGCAGCCTGGCTTCGGCCGGGCTGGCCGCGCGGGCGCCGATCCGCTGGTTGGCCACCCGCATGCGGACCCCGGCGGCCCGCAGCAGTTCGTACAGCCCTCGCCCTTCGAGGTCCGCGGAGGTGAGCCGCGCCAGGTGGAGGGGGAGCCAGTTGTGCAGCAGGGCCAGTGGCTCCCCGGTGGCGAAGCGCAGCCGTTCGACGTAGAGGACCTCGGTGCCCTGCTCGACGCCGAGGATCGGCGCGATCTCCTCGGCGACCGGGCGCGGCTGCAGGGTGAGGACCTGGGTGGCGGGCTCCTGCCCGGATCTGCGCAGGTCGTCGTAGAGGCTGGTGAGCTCGACCGAGCGTTTGACCTGCCCGTGGACGACCTGTGTGCCCACGCCGCGCTTGCGGACGAGCAGTCCCTTGTCCACGAGATACTGGATGGCCTGCCGGATCGTGGGGCGCGACAGGCCGAGGCGGTCGGCGAGCAGGATCTCGTTGTCGAGCCGGGCGCCGGGCGCCAGGTCGCCCCGCCGGATGGCCTCGGCGATCTGCTCGGCCACCTGGAAGTAGAGGGGGACGGGACTGGAGCGGTCCAGGTCGATCGCGAGGTTCGAGGACATGTCGATCAGGTTAACCGAGGTCAGAATGTCCTGACAAATGGGTGCGGCGCCAGGTGCCCGCGTCGCGGATGTGCGCGGTCATCACGCGCTCGGCGGCGTCGGCGTCCGCCTCTTCCAGCGCCCGCAGCACGGCGGCGTGGGCGGCGAGCTGCCGCGCGGCCGGCGCCGGCCGCAGCCACAGCGAAGCTCCGGGCGGCACGGGGAAGCTGTTGTGCGCGGCCCGCGCCTGCTGGCCGAGGAAGGCGGGCCCGCCGATGTCGGCGATGCGCAGGTGGAAGTCGCGGCTGAGCTCGCCGAGCCCGGCGCTCTCGCCCCGTTCCAGCGACTCGGCCATGCTCTCGTGCAGCGCGCGCAGCCCGTCCAGCTCCGCGGGGGTGATGCGGGCCGCCGCCAGGCGGGCGCCGAGCCCTTCGAGGGCGGCGCGGACGCCGTAGAACTCCTCCAGCGCCGCGTCGCCGAGATCGACCACGGTGGCGCCGTGGTGGGCCTGGTAGCGCACGAGCCGGTCGTTCTCCAGCCGCCGCAGCGCCTCGCGCACGGGTGTGACGGACACCCCGAGCCGGGCGGCGACGGCGGCGGCGCGCAGCGCGGTGCCGCCCGGGATCTGGGCGGTGCGGATCTCTTCGAGCAGGACGGCGTAGACGTAGTCGGCCTTGCTCACCGGTGCGGCAGTCATTTCTTATAAGTTATATGGTTATGGGAAGTCTTGCAGACCTTCGGGTGATCGACATGGCGACGTTGTTCGCCGGGCCCTCGGCCGCGATGATGCTCGGCGACTTCGGCGCGGACGTCGTCAAGATCGAGCATCCGCGCCGGGGCGACCCCTCGCGCGGCCACGGCGCCTCGGTCGACGGGGTGGGCCTGTGGTGGAAGACGCTGTCGCGCAACAAGCGCACGGTGGCCCTCGACCTGTCCAAGGCGGAGGGCCAGGAGGTCGTCAAGCGTCTCCTGGCCCGCTCCGACGTGCTGATCGAGAACTTCCGGCCGGGCACGCTCGAACGCTGGAACCTCGACCCCCGGGACCTGCTGGCGGCCAACCCCCGGCTGATCGTGGCGCGGATGACCGGGTTCGGGCAGTTCGGCCCGATGGCGGGCCAGCCCGGATTCGGGACGCTGGCCGAGGCGATGAGCGGGTTCGCGGCGATGACCGGCGAGCCGGACGGGCCGCCGACGCTGCCGCCGCTGGCGCTGGCCGACGGCATCGCGGGCCTGGCGATGTCGTACGCGGTCATGGTGGCGCTGCGCGAGCGGGAGCGCACCGGGCGCGGGCAGGTGATCGACATGGCCATCATCGAGCCCATCATGGGCCTGCTGGGCCCGCAGATGTCGGCGTACAAGGCGCTGGGGGCGGTGGCGCAGCGGACGGGCAACCGGTCGAGCAGCAACGCGCCGCGCAACACCTACCGCACCCGCGACGGCCGCTGGCTGGCGATCTCGACGAGTGCGCAGCCGATCGCCGAGCGGGTGATGCGGCTGGTCGGGCGGGCGGACCTGGTGGAGCGGCCGTGGTTCGCGACGGGCGCGGGGCGGGTGGCGCACGTGGACGAACTGGACGAGGCGGTCGCCTCCTGGATCGCCGAGCGGGACGCGAAGGAGGTCGTCGCGGCCTTCGAGGAGGCCCAGGCCGCCATCGCCCCGATCTACAATGTAAAGGACATCGCCGAGGATCCGCAGTACGCGGCCCTCGACACCTTCATCGACGTCCCCGACCCCGAACTCGGCTCGGTGACCATGCAGAACGTGCTCTTCCGGCTGTCGGATTCGCCGGGGCGGGTGCGCTGGGCGGGCCGTCCGCTCGGCCACGACACCGACGAGGTGCTCGCCGAACTTGACATCACCCCCGAAAAGCGGGCCGAATTGCGCGAACTCGGAGTGATCGCATGATCGTGACCTGGTTGTACGTCCCGGGCGACCGGCCGGAGCGCTTCGCCAAGGCGGCGGCCTCGGGCGCGGACGCGGTCATCATCGACCTGGAGGACGCGGTGGCGCCCGCGCGCAAGGACGCGGCGCTGGCCAACGTGCTGGCCTACCTCGGGGATCGGCCGGAGGGCGGGCCGCAGATCCACGTGCGGGTCAACGACCTGGCGGGTCCGCGCGGCCGCGCGGACCTGGCCGCACTCGCGGGCGCCCCGGGCCTCGACGGTGTGCGGGTGCCGAAGGTGGAGTCGGCGGCGGGCGTGCCGGAGCCGGGCGTGCCGGTGTACGCGCTGCTGGAGTCGGCCGCCGGGCTGCTCAACGCGGCGGAGATCGCGGCCCATCCGGCGGTGGCGGGGGTGGCGCTGGGGGAGCAGGACCTGGCGGCGGAGCTGTCGATCGCCGACGAGGGCGCGATGGAGGGGCTGCGGCTGGGTGTGGTGCTGGCGGCCGCGGCGGCGGGGCTGCCGCCGGTGGCGATGTCGGTCTATCCGGACCTGAAGGACGAGGAGGGACTGGTCGCCTCGTGCGTGCGGGGGCGGGCGCGCGGCATGTTCGGCCGCACGGCGCTGCATCCGCGCCAGGTGCCGGCGATCAGGCGCGGGTTCCGGCCGTCGGAGGAGGAGGCTGCGCGGGCGCGCGAGATCGTGGCGGCGGCCGAGGCGTCGGACGCGGGCGCGCTGGCCCTGCCGGACGGCCGCTTCGTCGACGCCCCGGTGCTCCGCCGGGCCCGCCGCGTCCTGGAACTGCGGGAGCGCCTCGCGCCGTAGAAGGTCAGGTCCTGATGTCACGACAAACCGTTGACAGCAGGCGGACACGAGGTTACAACCGGGCTACCCAATGGTCTTGGAGGTTGAAGCGATGAAGCGAACCCCGATCGTGGTGGCCCTGCTCGGCGCGCTGGCGCTCGCCGGATGCTCCGGCGGCGGCGGAGCGGGCCAGAGTGCGCAGTCCGCACAGCAGAGTGCGCAGGCGGGCGTGTCCGGCACCTACGCGGTGATCACCCATGGCGCAGCCGGAGACTCCTTCTGGGACGTGGTGAAGAACGGGGCGGAGGCGGCGGGCAAGCAGTACGGCGCCACCGTCACCTACCAGGGCAGCGGCGACCCGGCCCAGCAGTCCCAGTTGATCGACCAGGCCGTCTCGCAGAAGGTGGACGGCATCGTGGTCTCGATGGCCAACCCCGACGCGCTGAAGGAGGCCGTCGGCAAGGCCGTCGCCGCGAAGATCCCCGTCGTGACGATCAACTCCGGCGCCGACTCCTCCAAGGCGTTCGGCGCGCTCGTGCACGTCGGCCAGTCCGAGGAGGTCGCCGGGCGCGGTGCGGGCGAGCAGTTGAAGGCCGCGGGCGTCGGCAAGCTGCTGTGCGTGATCCACGAGGCCGGGAACGTCGGCCTCGACCAGCGGTGCAAGGGCGCGGAGCAGGGCCTGGGCGGCACCGTCGAGCGGCTGCAGGTGGACGTCGGCAACCTCGCCGACGTCACCTCGAAGGTCACCGCGAAGCTCCAGTCGGACAAGTCGGTCACCGGGGTGCTGACGCTGAACCCGGCCGTCGCCGTCGCCGCCCGCGACGCCGTCAAGGACGCGGGCTCGGCGGCCAAGCTCGCCACCTTCGACCTGTCGGGCGACGTGGTGAAGGCGATCCAGGCCGGCGAACTGCTGTTCGCCGTCGACCAGCAGCAGTACCTGCAGGGCTGGCTGCCGATCACCTTCCTCAAGCTGTACAAGGACAATCTCAACACGGTGGGCGGCGGGCTGCCCGTCAACACCGGGCCCGGATTCGTGACCAAGGAGAATGCGGCCCAGGTCGAGAAGCTCGCCTCGGCGGGCACCCGGTGACGGCCGACGAGCGCCTGGCCGACGTCGGCCGCCTGCGCCGCGCGCTCGTCCGGCCCGAACTGGGCGCGGTCGTCGGAGCGATCGCCGTCTTCGCCTTCTTCGCCGCGCAGTCGGAGGTCTTCCGCTCCCTGGGCGGCGTCGCCAACTGGCTGGACCCCGCCGCCACCCTCGGCATCATGGCCGTGGCCGTCGCGCTGCTGATGATCGGCGGCGAGTTCGACCTGTCGGCGGGCGTCATGACCGCCACCACCGGGCTGATCACGGTGATCCTGGCCACCAGGTACGGGCTCGGCGTGTGGCCCGCCCTGCTGGTGAGCCTGGCGGTGGCGCTCGGCGTCGGATTCCTCAACGGGCTGGTCGTGACCCGCACCCGGCTGCCCAGTTTCATCGTCACGCTGGGCACGTTCCTGATGCTGCAGGGGATCAACCTGGGCGTCACCAAGCTCGTCACCGGGAGCGTCCAGGCGGGCGGACTGCGTCAGGCGGCGGGCTTCGAGTCGGCCCGGGGCGTGTTCGCGGGCACCGTCGAGGCGGGCGGCACCTCCTTCCGCGTGGCGATCGTGTGGTGGCTGGCGGTCACGGCGCTGGCCACCTGGGTGCTCATGCGCTCGCGGGCGGGCAACTGGATCTTCGCCGTGGGCGGCGACGAGCAGGCGGCCCGTGCCGTCGGCGTGCCCGCCGCCCGCACGAAGATCGCGTTGTTCATGACGACGGCGTTCGCTGCCTGGCTGGTCGGCTCGATCATGGCGCTGCGCTACACGTCGGTGCAGGCCAACATCGGCATCGGGCAGGAGTTCATCTACATCATCGCCGCCGTCATCGGCGGCTGTCTGCTCACCGGCGGGTACGGCTCGGCCATCGGCGCCTCGATCGGCGCGGTGATCTTCGGCATGGCCGACAAGGGCATCGTGTTCCTCGGCTGGGACGCCGACTGGTTCAAGTTCTTCCTCGGCGCGATGCTGCTGCTGGCCACGCTCGCCAACCGGCTGGTGCGCCGCTACGCGGAGGAGGTGCGGCGATGATCCTGCAGACCCGGGGCATCGGCAAGACGTTCGGCTCGGTGCTGGCGCTGCGCGAGGTGTCCATGGGAGTGGCGGCCGGGCAGGTCACCTGCGTGCTCGGCGACAACGGCGCGGGCAAGTCCACCCTCATCAAGATCCTTTCGGGGGTGCACGGGCACGACTCGGGCGAGTTGCTCGTGGACGGCGAGCCGGTGCGCCTCACCGGCCCCCGCGACGCGCTGGATCGGGGTATCGCCACCGTCCATCAGGACCTGGCGATGATCCCGCTGATGTCGGTGTGGCGGAACTTCTTCCTCGGCTCCGAGCCGCGCAGGAGTTTCGGCCGTTTCGACGTGGCGAAGGCCCGGCGCGTGGCGCGCGAGGAACTGCGCGCGATGGGCATCGACGTCCGCGACGTGGACCAGCCGGTCGGCACGCTGTCGGGCGGGGAGCGGCAGTCGGTGGCGATCGCCCGCGCGGTGTACTTCGGCGCCCGGGTGCTCATCCTCGACGAGCCCACCTCGGCGCTCGGCGTCAAGCAGGCGGGTGTGGTGCTGCGCTACATCGCCCGGGCCCGCGACCGGGGGCTGGGCGTGGTGTTCATCACGCACAACCCGCACCACGCCCACCCCGTCGGCGACCGCTTCCTGCTGCTGAACCGGGGCACCTCCCTCGGCGAGTACGGCAAGGCGGAGGTCACCCGCGAGGAGCTGACCGCCCTCATGGCGGGGGGAGCGGAGCTGGAGCGGCTTGCTCACGAGCTGGGCCGCGAGTGAGCCGTCCGCGCGGCTTGAACACCGAGAGCACGAGTGAGGTCACCAGGACGAGCAGGCCGCCGCACGCGTGCAGGGCGAGCGACAGGCGGGCGGCCTGCCCTCCGCTGCCGTGGGCGACCGCGGTGATCGGCCCGACCTGGACGAGCAGGACGAGCGTGGCCACGGCGGTGAAGGCGAGTTTGACCACGACCCAGTAGTGCCGCAGCAGCCCCCAGGGGGTGCCGACGGCCTGGACCAGGCCGGTGACCAGGCTGGCCACGGCGAGCGGGACGATGACGTACTGGGTGATCGCCGCCATGGCGGGGTAGGCGTCGCGGGTGAGCGCGAGCGCCAGGAAGGCCGCGACGGCGCCGATCCAGCCGACCGACACGGCGACGTGAAGCGTGAGTGCCAGCTTGCGCAGGCGCGGCGGCATGGTCATGGGGAGCCTTGCGCCGAGGCGTGCATGGTGGGGGCGTGCTCCCCACTGCTGACGATCATCGCGCCCACCGCCATCACGATCAGGGCGAACAGCGCGATGCCGAGGAACAGTACCCAGCGTGGTGGTGTCATGGACTTCAGTTTTTGCGAGACAATATGTCGCTGTCAATACAAAATGTCCCAATATATGCTGATGTTGTGCCGAAGCTGTGGGACGACACGATCGACGCGCACCGTCGGGCCGTGCGCGAGGCGGTCCTCGACGCGGCGGCGGCGCTCGTGGCGGCGCACGGGCTGCACGGCCTGACCATGTCGCGGGTCGCCGAGGCGGCCGGTATCGGCAGGGCCACCCTCTACAAGTACTTCCCCGATGTCGGTTCGATCCTGCGCGCCTGGCACGAGCGGCATGTCGAGGCGCACCTGGCCGCGCTGGCCGCGCTCGCCGCCGGGCCCGGTGACGTGGGCGAGCGGCTGACGGCGGTGCTCACGGCGTACGCGGGCATCGAGGGCGCCCGCCGAGACGGCGACGAGCTGCACGCCGGCGCGCACGCGCGCGGCGCGAGAGAGCGGCTGCGGGCGTTCCTGCGCGACCTGCTGGCCGAGGGGGCGGCGGCCGGGCGGGTGCGCACGGACGTGCCGCCGGAGGAGCTGTCCGCCTACTGCCTGCACGCGTTGTCGGCGGCGGGGGAGCTGGCCCCGGAGGCGGCCGGGCGGCTGGTGGCGGTGGTCGCGGCCGGGCTGGGCGTCACCCACTGATCTACAGTGTAAAGGGCCCGAAGTGGGCTCGAATTGGTTTAACGTGACTCCTAACCTCAAACCTCTCAAAGGAGCTGCAAAGTGGCACGCGACGCCGTCTGGGCCGTCATCACCGGCATGTACGAGGCCTACACCCGGGGCGACCGGGCGGGCATCGACCGGCGGCTGCACCCCGAGGCGACCATCTTCGACTCCGCCGAGCCCGCGATCATCACCAGCCGGGAGCAACTGGAGAAGGTCCGCGACGCGCGCCCCGACGAAGGCCGCGTGAGCCTGAGCGCCCACGGCGAGATCGTGGACGTTTGGGGCGAGACCGCGCTGGCCAGGTACCTGCTGCGGGTGGAGCCCGAGCGCGGCGAGCCGGAGACCGTCCGCACCACGAGCGTCCTGCGGCTGGTGGAGGGCGAGTGGCTCATCGTGCACGTCCACGAGAACCCGCTGTGAGGTCTACTTCGTAAAGGCGCGCAGGTGGAACGGCATCCGGTACCACCTGCCGCCCGGACCCCGCTCGACGAGCAGGATCGAGCGCTCCACCAGCCGGGCCACCGCCTCCGACGGGTCGTGCGCCCCGTGGGCGGCCAGCGCCCACTCCGCCTCCTCCGGCCGGAACGGCCCCGCGAGCCCCGCCAGCCGCTCCCACGCCCGCACGTCGGCCGGCTGGCACTGCGCCCGGCTCCACCCCGCCGCGGTGCGCAGGCTCGCGTGCCTGGCCGGGTGGCCGGGACCGGCGGGCAGATCCAGGAAGACACCCGTGTCGAGCAGCGCCGCCAGCCGGGGACCGTCCAGCAGATGCTCGGCCGCGATCTCGATCGCCAGCGGGATCCCCTCCAGCCGCGCCAGCACCCCGGGGTCGGCGGCCAGCCCGCCCGAGCGCCGGTGGAACAGCGCGGCCGCGTCGGCCGGCGGCAGCGGCCCGGCCACGACGACGTGCTCGCCCGGCAGGCCCAGCGACTCGCGGCCGGTGACGAGGATCCGCAGATCGGGCAGGGCCGACAGCAGGTCCTCGGCCAGGCGGGCGCACGCGTCGATCGCGCGGTCGCAGGTGTCGAGCACGAGCAGGCCCGGAGGCGGGCCGCCGCCCCACGGCGGCACGGGCGGCGCTGTGCGATCCCCGGGGCCGTCCCCGGGCCCGAGGCCGGCCAGGTCGACCAGCACGGTGCCGGGCCCGACGCGCCCGGCGACGGCGCGGGCCAGGGCGCTCTTGCCGGCGCCGCCCGCTCCCGTTATCGTCACCAGCCGCTGGCGGGTGAGCAGGCAGAGGAGTTCGCTCTGGTGGCGGTCACGGCCGACGAGGGTCACATCTTCGGAGTGTTCTGGACCGCGGGTGTCCCGTGCACCGGTGGGGTGTACCTATCCGGATACCTAAATCCGGTGGGGGCCTTGGTAGGTATACCCCCTTACGAACGGTCATCCAGCGCGTACGCTGAGGCAATCGAGGCGGGATCCGGGAGGGTCTGATGGCACCGGCGATGGACATACAGCGCAGCGGTCTGCCCGTGCAGGTGACCGGGTTCGTGGGCCGTCCGCGCGAGCTGGCGCAGGTGAGCAGGCTGCTGGCGGAGGCTCGGCTGGTGAGTCTGGTGGGGCCGGGCGGCGTCGGCAAGACGCGGCTGGCGCTGCAGAGCGCGGCCGACGTGCGCGAGCGCTTCGCCGACGGGGTGTGCCTGGTGGAGCTGTCCGGGCTGGAGGACGCCGGGTTGCTGGCGCACACGGTCGCGGCGGCGCTCGGGCTGCCCGAGCAGCACGCGCGGCCGACACTGGAGCACCTGGTGGAGTGCCTTGCGGGGCGGCAGGTGCTGATCGTGCTCGACACGTGCGAGCACCTGGTCGAGGCGTGTGCGACGCTGGCCGAGGTGCTGCTGCGCTCGACCCCCGCCGTGACGATCCTGGCCACCACGCGCCAGCCGCTGGACGTGGCCGGCGAGCACACGCTGGCGGTGGCGCCGCTGCCGGTGGAGGAACCGGGGGCGGGCGAGGGCGCGGTGGCGCTGTTCGCGCAGCGGGCGGCGGCGGTGGTGCCGGGGTTCCGGGTCGACGCGGCCAACCACGCGACGGTGGCGGCGGTGTGCCGGCGGCTGGACGGGATACCGCTGGCGATCGAGCTGGCGACCGTACGGCTGCGGGCGATCCCGCTGGAGGGGCTGCTGGGCCGCTTAGAGGACCGTTTCAGCCTGCTGACGGCGCGGCGCAGCACGCTGCCGCGTCACCAGACGCTGCGCACGACCATCAGGTGGAGCTACGACCTGTGCGAGCCCGGCGAGCGGCTGCTGTGGTCGCGGTTGTCGGTGTTCGCGGGGTCGTTCGACCTTGCGGCGGCCGAGGCGGTGTGCCATGACGCGGCGCTGCCCGCCGGCAGGGTGGTGGAGCTGCTGGTGGGGCTGGTCGACAAGTCGGTACTGCTGCGGCAGGAAGGCGGCGGCGACCGCTACCGGCTGCTGGACACGCTGCGGGAGTTCGGCGCGGAGCAACTGGCGGCGTTCGGGCAGGAGGGGGCGGTGCGGCAGCGGCACCTGGCCTACTTCCGAGGGCTGGCCGAGCGGTTCAACGAGCGGGCGTTCACGGGCGATCAGCTGTCGATGTATCGGGACGTGGACGGGGAGCGGCCCAATCTGCGTTCGGCGCTGGAGCACGCGCTGGCGGTGGCGGGGGGCGAGCGGGAGGCGCTGCGGTTCGCGGTGGTGCTGTGGCCGTACTGGTTGTGCGGTGCGCGGTTGGTCGAGGGGCGGTTCTGGCTGGAGCGGGCGCTGGAGCGGGTGCCGGAGCCGGTGGCGGTGCGGGCGGAGGCGCTGGGGCTGCTGGGGTTCTTCGCCGCGCAGCAGGGTGCGCGGCGGGAGGCGCTGCCGTGGATCGAGGAGTCGCTGGAGATCGCCAGGGATCTGGGCGATGAGCGGTTGCTGGCGGACGCGATCCATCATCTGGCGGTGCACCGGTTGCTGAGCGGGCGTTCCGATGAGGGGTTCCCGCTGTTCGACGACGCGTGCGCGCGGATGACGGCGTTGGGTGACCGGCGTGGGCTGATGATCGCGCTCATGGGCAAGGGGGCGTTGCACGCGCTGTCGGGTGAGGGCGGCAAGGCGATCGAGGTGACGGGGCAGGCGCTGGCGCTGCTGGGCGGCGAGGGGGCGGGGGAGTGCTGGCTGCAGGGGTATCTGCTGTTCCTGCGCGGGCTGGCACGGTGGACGCTGGGGGATCTGGCGGGGTCGGTGCGGGAGGCGCGGGCGGCGCTGCGCATGAAGTACGCGCTGGGCGATCATCTGGCGGTGGCCGACTGCCTGGAGTTGCTGGCCTGGCAGGCGGCCGAGCAGGATCGGATGGTGCGGGCGGCGTGGCTGCTGGGGGCGGCCGATCGGGTGTGGCAGCAGTTCGCGGCGCCGTTGGCGGGGGCGCCGCTGCTGCTGCGTCATCACGATCGGGCGATCGAGGCGGTGCGGCGTGGGCTGGGGCGGGAGCGGTATCTGGCGGTGTTCAGGCAGGGGGCGTCGATCGGGCTGGGGGAGGCGGTGGAGCTGGCGGCGCAGGATGTGGACGTGGTGCCGGGGCCGCCGCCTCGGCGGGCGGCGATGGAGCTGCTGACGGTGCGGGAGCGGGAGGTGGCGGCGCTGGTGGAGGAAGGGCTGACCAACCGGGAGATCGCCGAGCGGCTGGTGATCTCGAAGCGGACGGCGGATGCGCACATCGAGCACATCCTGGCGAAGCTGGGGGCCTCGTCGCGGGTGCAGATCGCGGAGCTGGTGGCCTCCGGCCGCGCATGAAGTCTACTTTGTAAAGGCGGTAGCGTGGTGCGGTGCCCGCACCCTACTTGACCCTCAAAACCCCCATCGAGCACGAGACGGAGGCCAGGCGCTCCCGTTTCGTCTGCGCGATCGCACCCGCCGCGAGTGCGGAGGAGGCGATCGCGTTCATCGCCGGGCGTCGGCGGCTGCACGCTTCGGCGACCCACAACTGCACGGCGTACGTGATCGGTGAGCGGTTGCAGAAGGGCGACGACGACGGCGAGCCGGGTGGTACGGCGGGTACGCCGATGGTGCAGGCGCTGGTGGGGCGTGGTTTCAGTGACGTGGTCGCGGTGGTGACCCGGTATTTCGGCGGGGTGCTGCTGGGGGCGGGCGGTCTGGTGCGGGCCTACGGTTCGGCGGTGACGGAGACGCTGGACCGGGTGGAGCCGGTGCGGATGGTTCCGGCGCGGTCGGTGCGGGTGTCGGTGGCCCATGATCAGGCGGGGCGGGTGGAGAACGATCTGCGGGCGTCGCGGTTCGCGGTGTCGGAGGTCGTGTACGGCGCGGCGGTGGAGTTCGCGGTGGCGGTGGGTGTGGACGAGGTGGCGGGGTTCCAGGAGTGGGTGGCGGCGCTGACGGCGGGCCGGGCGCGGGTGGTGGTGGAGGGTGAGATGCACGTTCCCGGCTAGGGACGGCGTTTCGGCGGGGGCGCCGGCGGCCGCGGCCGGTTTTCCGGGTCTGCTAGTGCTCTCCGTTCATGGGTGTTCCGGGGAGGTCGTCGGCCATGAGCGGAGTTTGTCGGGGTTGCGTACTGCCCAGATGTGTGTGATTTGGTCGTCTTCGACGTCGAATGCGACGACGGTGATGATGGTGCCGGCTTGTTCGGCCACGAGGCCGGGTCGGCCGTTGACCGTTCGTTCCAGGATCGTGAGGTCGTGCAGCTTGCCGGCGAGGTTGATCAGCAGGCGGGCGATCTGTGCGGCGCCTTCGATCGGGTGGAGCATGGTGCTGACGCGGCCGCCGCCGTCGGCGGTGACTGTGGCGTCGGGGTCGAGCAGGGCGATGAGGGCGTCGATGTTCTTGGCGGTCCAGGCCTGTTTGAACTGTCGGACGATGTGGGCCTGCCGCGCGGGCGGGGTGGTGGGTACGTGGGCGGCGTCGATGCGGCGGCGGGCGGAGAAGGCGAGTTGGCGGCAGGCTGCGGGGGTGCGGCCGACGATCTCGGCTACTTCGGTGAAGGGGTAGCGGAAGACGTCGTGCAGGATGAAGGCGACGCGTTCGGCGGGGGTCATGGATTCGAGGACGACGAGGAAGGCCATGTTGACCGATTCGTCGAGGGTGACGCGGTCGGCGGGGTCGACGTTGGTGCTGCCGGGTCGTTCGTTGTCCCATTCGGTGCGGTCGGGTAGTGGTTCGGGGATCCATTCGCCGACGTAGGTTTCGCGGCGGACTCGGGCGGAGCCGAGGAGGTCGAAGCAGATTCGGGTGGCGACCTTGGTGAGCCAGCCGCCTGGGGATTCGATGGTTTGTTGTTGCGCGGGGGACATGGCGTACCAGCGGGTGTAGGTCTCCTGGACGACGTCTTCGGCTTCGGCCATGGAGCCGAGGAGCCGGTAGGCGACGTTGATCAGGAGTGGCCGTTCGCTCATGATCGCGTGCTGGTCCGGGTCGGGGGTGGTCATGGGTGGTGCGTGTCCTTTCCTGGTTCTGCCGTCATTTGTACGACGAGGCGGTGGTGCGCGATGTCAGGTGGGTGGGTCGCCTGACATTCGGTGGGGGTGTGCCGTCGTACTGGTGAGGGCCTCACAACACCATTGTGATCGAGAAAGGAACCTTGCCATGTCCGAGAACAGGGTGGTCGTCATCGGTGGCGGTTACGCGGGGGCGCTTGCGGCCAATCGGCTGCGGTTGCGTGCCGGTGTCGACATCACGCTGGTGAATCCGCG
This sequence comes from Nonomuraea longicatena, assembly GCF_039525605.1. NCBI lineage: Bacteria > Bacillati > Actinomycetota > Actinomycetes > Streptosporangiales > Streptosporangiaceae > Nonomuraea > Nonomuraea longicatena. The sequence goes on from NZ_BAAAHQ010000025.1 coordinate 194,944, forward strand.
TGCGGAGTTCGTCGAGCGGGTTCGGTTGCACCAGTTCGTGGCCGGTACGAGTCAGGCCACGGTGGAGTTCGGCTCGCTTCTGGGTGAGGGGGTGCGGCTGGTCGTCGACAGTGCGGCGGCCATCGAGAGTTCGGCGCGCCGGGTGCTGCTGGAGTCGGGGGGGACGCTGGATTACGACTACTTGATCTATGCGGTCGGTAGTACGGCGGGGGTTCCGTCGTCGGTGCCGGGCGCGGCCGAGTTCGCCTACGGTATCGGGGAGTTCGAGCTGGCGCGGCGGTTGAGTGCCAGGTTGGCGGAGTTGCCCGCGGATGCTCCTGTGACTGTGGTGGGTGGTGGGTTGACGGGGATCGAGACGGCTGCTGAGCTGGGCGAGCAGGGGCGTGCGGTGACGTTGGTGTGTGGCCGGAGTCTGGCTCCGTCGTTTGGTCTGCCTGGTCGTCGGGCTGTGGCGAAGTGGTTGTCGCGGCTTGGTGTGGCGGTGGTCGAGGGTGAGTCGGTGGGTGAGGTCCGGGCGGATGCGGTGGTGCTTTCCGGTGGGGAGGTGCGGGCGAGTGCGGTGACGATCTGGGCGGCTGGTTTCGGGGTGCCGGGGTTGGCGGCGGCGAGTGGGTTGCGGACCGATGAGGCGGGTCGGTTGCTGACCGATGAGACGTTGACCAGTGTCGACGATGTCCGTGTGGTGGCGGCGGGTGATGCGGCGGCGCCGTCGGGGCGGCCGTTGCGGATGAGTTGTTATGCGGCTGGTCCGCTCGGTGCGTTGGCGGCGGACACGGTGTTGAGCCGGATGGCGGGGACGGAGCCGCCGGTGATCAATCTGGCCTTTTCGGGGGCGTGTGTCAGTTTGGGGCGGGGTGTTGCCGTTCGGCAGCTCGCGCGCAGGGACGACAGTGCGGTGAGCGCTTATGTGGGTGGCCGGGTGGGTGCGGCGATCAAGGAGTTCACGTGCAGGTTCGCGGTGTCGCGGATCGGGGGTGAGGCGAAGCGGCCGGGTTCGGCCCGGTGGTTGAAGGGTGGTCCGAGGTTGGGTCGGTCGGGGGTTGTGACGGTCGATGGGGGTGGCGCCTGACATTTCCGGCTGCTGTTTCGTCGGAGTGTTGAGGGACCGATAACGGTCAACCATGAAGGAGTGGTCATGTTCACTGTCTATGCCTGGGTCACAGGGTTCGCTGCGTTTCTGTTCGGCAGTGCGGCGGTGGTCTATCTGATCGGGCACGAGTTCCCGAAGGCGCAGGCGGACATGAAGCGGTTGCCTCGGTCGTGGGTGCCGGTGCTGGGGCTGATGCTGGCGGCGGGCTCTTTGGGGCTGCTGGGCGGGTTCGGTGTGCCGATGTTGGGGACGCTCGCCGCGAGTGGGCTGGTGCTGTATTTCGTCGGGGCGCTGCTGGCGCATTTGCGGGTGGGTTCGCGCAAGCTCGGGAACTGGGCGTTCTTCTTCGCCACGGCTGTCGCCTCGCTGGGTGTGAATCTGGCCTACCACTGGGTGTGATCTTCGGTGTCGGGGGTTGCGGGCCGGTGATGTGCGGGTGGTCTCGCCGGGTGTGGTGATGCCCGGCGAGACCACCCGTGGTTGTGGGGACCGTTGGCTTCGCTGGGTGGCGACGGGGGCGTGCTGCTGACCGTGACTTCGGCTCCTGGGTGGGTGTCAGGGTGGCCGTTTCTGGTCGCGCTATGGGCGGGAGAGTGCGCGAGTGAGGCCTGCCAGGATGGTTGTCGCGAGGATCCATCCTGCGGTGATCGTCGCTGCGGCGAGCCATTGTTGTGCGCCGCGTGGGCCGAAGGCGCTCTCCTGTCCGAAGCTGATGATCGGGAGGAGCAGGTCCAGGGTGTAGATGAAGGCGTTGAAGGGGGGAGCCTCGCCTGGTTTGAGGGCCGGTGGCCGGTGGGCGGTGAAGACGATTGTGCCGATGAGAAGAAGGGTCGCGAGCCAGAGTGCGGCGCGGAGGGGTCGGTAGCCGTAGCCGACGGTCCAGTCCTGTACATGTCCCCATAGCCGTGCCCCGAGCCGCTGCCCTGAGCGGTGGCGGCGCTGTTTGGCCAGGAGCACGTCCCGGGCAGCCTCGTCGTGACCTTGTCGGCGGTAGACGGTGGCCAGTTGCTCATAGGGTTGAGGCTGGTAGGTTTCCTTGGCCAGCCAGTCGAGTCGTTCCTGAACTGGTAGGGGGGCCTCCAGGCCGTCATAGGTGAAGCCGTTCATGAGGACGTGAGCAGGCCATCGGCTGGGTGTGTCGTCGAGTACGCCGACTCGGGTGTGGCGGAGGTCGACGGTGCCCAGCAGTTGTGTCTGGGGCCCGATCTTCAGTGAGGCCGCTTCGGCGCCACGTAGGTGCAGTTCGCCGTCGACGGTGGTCTGTGCGAGGCAGAGTGTGGCGGTGATCCGGGAGTTCCTGATCGAGACGTCTCCCGTGGCGGTGAAGCCTTCGCAGCAGTCGATGCCGCCGCCGGCGGTCACCTCCCACAGGGACAGAGCCCGGCCGCTGGGATTGCTGAGGGCGGCGCCGTGAAATTCCAGGCTGCCTTCGATTCGGGTGTTGATGAGCGTGATCTCCCCGTCGGCCTGGAAGCCTTCGCTGCAGCTGAGCCTGCCGGTTATCGCGAGGCGACGTAGGGACAGGGCCGTCGCGCCGGGGTTGGACAGCGTCGCGCCGTCGAGGTTGACCGATCCGCGGACCTGGGTGGAGTCCAGAAAGACCTGTCCGTTCGCGGCGAAACCTGGTGTGAGGCGCAGTCCGCTGCCGATCTCCATCACGGGCGCGTTCAGTGCGCGTTTTCTCGGATTGGTGAGGTTCGCGTGGGCGAGTCGGAGCGAACCGGCCACGCGGGCTCCGCGCAGGAGGACTTCGCCTTCGGCTGTGAAGCCGTCATCGATGCGGAGTCCGCCCTCGACGCTGATTCTCTCGGCGTTGAGGGCGATGCCGTCCGGGTTGGACAGTCGGGCTCCGCTGAAGGCGCATCGGCGCCCTATTCGGGCGTCCTGCACGTTCAGTTCTCCCCAGGAGTGGAATCCGCGGGTACATGACAACCCGCCGTCGATGACGACTCCCTCGGCGGCGAGGCTGAAGCCGCCTGATTGTCCGACGCGTGCGCCGTCGAGGGTCATGGTTCCGCCGATTCTGGCGCCGGTGAGGCGTAATTCACCGTCGATGACGGTGTTTGCGCACAGAAGATCGCGGTCGATGGTGAGGCCGTCGGCGTGGACGGCGTGGGGTGCGTGGATCGCTGCGCCGCTGAGGTTCAGTGTGCGGGACACGTGGGCCCCGGTGAGCTGGATGGGGCCGGCCATCTCGCAGTCTTCCAGGCGTAGTGTCCCGCCGATCACAGCGGCTACGGCCTGTAGTCCGGGTGCTCGGGAGGCCGTGAGGTCCACGAGGCCGGTGCGGGCTTCGGTGAGGACAGGTGTTTGTTCGAACTCGCACTTGGTCAGGATCAGTGGGTGTTGTACCTCGGCGTAGGAGAGGTCCAATCGGCCGGTGATGCGGGCGCCGGACAGGTGGAGGCCGGGTGTCTGTCCTGGGAGGGGTTCTTGGGCGCCGAGCAGTATCCTTGCGATGATCGCAGCCCGAACGGGTGTGCCGGGAAGCTCCACGGGACGTGCTGTGGGAAACGCCTCCCAGAGGGCGCGTTCAGGTTCGGACAGATCCTCGATGATCACGGGGCGCTCCTGGAGGGTCGTACGCGTCGGTAAGGTGAGCGTCCAAGGCCGCCACCTGTCTTGGCAACCTCATGTGTCCGGATTCGCGGAGCGCACACCGCCGGCGGGGTTGCGGCGGGCGCGAGGGGACGGGCGGCTACCCGTCGGCGGAGGAGGCGGCGTCGCTGTCGGCGTCGCTCGGGTAGCCGCAGGATCGTCTCGGCGCTGGGGCGGGACTTGCCGGTCTGCACCAGGCTGATGTGTCGGCTCGGTGCGTCGGCGGCGAACGTGAGATCGAGCTGGCTGAACCGCCGGTGATGCTGCGCCGTTCACGCTTTGGCCCAGTTCGTCCGTGACCTGGGCCCCTTCGATCTGTTCACCCGCTGAGCGGCCGTACACTCCTCATTCATGACTGAAAGATGGCCTTTCATCCACCATGTGACCTTTATCGCTGCAGATCTTGAGGCGAGCACCCGCTTCTACACCGCCGCGCTCAAGCCCCTCGGTGTGGTCGGTGAGGCGGCTGACGGCGGTGCGGAGTTCTGGGAGGAGGACTTGGACACCCCGTCCTTCGGTCTGTATCCCGCGAACGGCGCCACGGTGACGCAGGGTGCGCACATCGCGTTCACCGCCCGCGACCAGGCATCGGTCGACGCCTTCCATGAGGCCGCGCTGGCGGCGGGCGGCACGTCTCGGTACGAGCCCCGGGTGTGGCCTGAGTACGGTGCCTATTGCGCGTTCGTGAATGACCCGGACGGCAACAACGTGGAAGCGGTGTACAAGCTGCAGTAACCCGCGGCTTGCGCTGATCCGTTCAGGTTTACGTCCTGCTGTTCGACGGGTTCGTCCACCCGGCAGTCGCAACCGCCTGGCTGCCGAGGCCGACCAGGCCGGGTGGGACGGCTTCCAGCCTGAGGTGGTGGGAGGTCCGCTGATGGCGTCCGGGGGATGCCGCTCCGGCCGGGTCCCGGTCTTCTCCCGGTGAAGGCGGGGTCCGGCTGCCCGGGGTCGGTGGGTTCGTACGGTTTCGTGGGGCGTTGTGCCGGGGTGGGGGCCGTGCCTTGGACGGGGTGGCCGGGGGTTTATTGGGGTGTGGTTTGGGGGCCGGTCAGGCAGAGTTGACGGGGTGATGTCCGGATTTGTTCCTGGTCTTGAGTTGGCTCGGTCTTTCTATGGTGAGGTCGTGGCGCCGCTGCTGGGCGGGGTGCCGCACGGGGCCGCGCTGGTGGGTCCGGGGTCGGAGGTGCTGGCGTTCGACACGGGCCGCTCGGCTGATCATGGTTGGGGTCCTCGGGTGCTGGTGTTCGTGGCCGAGGGGGACGTGGCCGAGGTGGAGGCTCGGGTGGCAGGGGGGCTGCCCGGGCGGTTCGGCGGGTTTCCGACGGTGTTCTCCTATCGGGGGGCGGAGCGTCGCGGGGTGGAGGTGTGGGAGTGGGGTGCGTGGTTGCGGGGGCGGCTGGGTTTCGATCCGCGTGAGGGGGTGTCGGCGCTGGACTGGTTGTCGGTGCCGTGGCAGCGGCTGGCGGAGGTGACGCAGGGTGAGGTGTTCCATGATGATCTGGGGGAGTTGACCGGGGTCCGCGAGGTTCTGAAGTGGTATCCGGATGATGTGTGGCGGTATGTGCTGGCGTGTCAGTGGCGGCGGATCGCGCAGGAGGAGCCGTTTCCGGGCCGGTGCGGTGAGGTGGGCGACGAGCGGGGGTCGGCGGTGGCGGGTGCGCGGCTGGTGCGTGAGGTGATGCGGCTGGTGCTGTTGCTGCGTCGCCGGTATCCGCCGTACGGCAAGTGGCTGGGCAGTGCGCTGGCGCGGGTGCCGGGGTCGGCGGAGCTGGCGGAGGCGCTGGGGGCCGCGCTGGGGGCGCGCTCGTGGCGGGAGCGGGAGGCGGGGTTGTCGCTCGCCTACAGCCGGGCGGCGGCGCTGCAGAATCGGCTGATGCTGGCCGAGCGGCTGGATGAGGGGGTGCGGGCCTTCCACGACCGGCCGTTCATGGTGATCGGCGGCGATCGGTTCGCGCGGGCGTTGCTGGGGTCGGTGGCCGATCCGGTGGTGCGGGCGCTGCCGGTGGCGGGGTGTGTGGATCAGGTGGTGGATTCGGTGGAGGTGCTGGACGATCCGGTGGTGGCGCGGGCGGTGACGGCGGCGGCGCTGGGCAGGGCTGCTGCCGCGTGAGCTGTGGCTTGCCCGGGGTGGTCAGGTCCCGGAGGGGGCGCTGATCTGCGTCATGGCCGTCAGAGGGCGGCGAGCCGGGGCCGGGTGGTGCGGGTCCGGGTGAGGGCGGTGGTGGCGGCGAGGGCGGACATGCCGATGCTGAGGGCGGCTGCGGCGAAGGCGGTCCAGGGGGTGCGGGGCAGTGCCGCGCTCAGGACGGCGAGGACGGGCAGCCAGGCGATGGTGTTGAGGATGGCGGCGACGGCCAGGCAGGTGGCGGCGGTGCGGGGGGTGGCGCCGCTGTGGTCGTGGCCGGCGGCCGTGGTGGTCAGGGGGAGGGCCAGGGTGATGAGGAGCGGGGCGAGCAGGCCGCCGAGGGTGGCGTGGGCGACGGGTCCGCCGGCGTGGCCGTACTCGGTGAGGGCGCCGGTGAGGGCGAGGGTGGAGTAGAGGGCGGCGGCGCCGGCGGGCAGGGCGAGCAGGACGGCGGCGCGGGTGAGGCGGCGGGTGGTGAGCAGGGGCAGGACGGCCTGTGCGGCGGCGGCGATGAACAGGGTGGTGGCGGTGGTGAGCAGGGCGGGGTCGGCGGGCTGGGTCAGGCGCTCGTCGATGGCGGGGTTCCAGAGGGCGGCCAGGACGACGGCGGCGAGGGCGAGAAGGGCGGCTCGGGTGAGGGTGAGCGGGTGGCGGTGGTGGATCCAGGCGTCGGCGGCGCCGGTGGCGAGGGTGAGCAGGGTGCGGGGGCGGACGGGGCGGCTGGTGATGAGGTCGGTGACCTCCTCGGCGTAGCGGTCGCGCCAGGTGGGCGGGTAGAGGGCCAGGAGGGCGCGGGCGAGTGCGGTGGCCGGGCTCATGCGGTTCCCCAGGTGGGCTGGATACGGAGGGCGGCGGTCTGTTCGATGCGGCGCAGGGTGGCGAGTTGCTCGGTGAGTGCGGCGCGGCCCGGGTCGGTGATGCGGTAGGGCTTGCGGCGTTCCGTGGTGGGCAGGGGGGTGATCCAGCCGCGTTGTTCGAGGCGCATGAGGGCGCCGTAGAGGGTGCCGGGTTCGAGGACGGTGCCGGAGAAGGTCTCGATGTCGGCGATCATGCGGTAGCCGTGTTTGGGGCTTTCGGCGAGGCTGATGAGGACGAGGAGCGCGACGTCGGTGAAGCGGCCGAGCTCGGGGGTCTTCCGGGGCATGAATACAGTAAAACTTATTAAGTCAAACTGAGCAATCGGGGTTCGGCTGGACTCTCCCCCGGTGGGAGAGACCATGCTTGAGCCATGGACGAGGACCTGCTGCCGATCGGGCGTTTCGCCAGGCTGAGCCGCCTGAGCGTCAAGCAGTTGCGGCACTACGACGAGCTGGGGCTGCTGGCGCCCGCGCACGTGGACGCCTTCACCGGCTACCGCTACTACCGGCGTGAGCAGGCGCGGCGGGCGATGGCGATCGGGTTGCTGCGCTCGCTGGACGTGCCGCTGGCGGTGGTCGGCGAGGTCCTGTCCGGCGCGAGCGCCGCCCTGGAGGGTGTGCGGACATCGCTGGAGAGCGAGCTGGAGCGGCGGCGGCGCACGCTGTCGGCGCTGGAGCGGGTCATGGCCGAGGGGCTGCCCGCGCCGCCGGTGCGGTTGGTGCGGGAGGAGAGCCTGCGGGTCGCCTCCACCGGCGAGCACGTGGCCGGCGAGGGCGGGATCGGCCGGGCGACCTCGGCGGCCGTCGGCCGGCTGCTGGCGGCGGCCGCGCCCGCGCCGCCCGTCCGGCTGATCGGGTTGTTCCCGCTCGATCTGGACGATCCGATCGAGGTGCGGGCGGCGCTGGTGCTGCCCGGCGGCGCCGTCCCGGCCGGGCTGGACCTGGAGGTGCTGCCCGGCGGCGGGTTTGCGTGCGCGACGCACGTCGGGCCGTACGAGCAGATCTCGCTGACGGCGCACGCGCTGCTGGCCTGGTGCGCCGAGCACGGCTGCCCGGTGTCCGGGCCGTTGCGCGAGGTGTACGTCTCCGATCCGGCGACGACGGCGCCCGAGCGGTTGGTCACCCATCTGATGATCTGTGTGGAGGAATGATGAACGTGACGATCACGACGCACGGCCCGGTCCGCTGCCTGAGCGTGTCCGGTGTGGGCGCGCCGGGCGGGCGGGAGCACCTGGGGGCGGTGGGGGCGTTGACGGCGGTGGCCGCCGAGTTGCCGGTGGAGCCGGGCCCGCTGGAGGGTCAGTGGTGGGTGGAGGACGACGGGCGGCCGCCGCTGGAGGTGCCGCGCGAGCTGTGGCGCTGGCATCTGCTGCTGCCGCTGGCTGAGGGGAGCCAGGCGGAGAAGGGCCCGGGGGAGGGGCGCGCGAAGGAGAGCGTGGTGGAGGGCTTGGAAGCGGGGATGGTGGAGGCGGCGCGCGAGCGGGCGCGGGCGTCGGGGGCGGCGGTGGACCGGGTACGGCTGGCGGTGGTGACGCCGGGCCGGTGCGCGCAGGTCCTGCACGTGGGGCCGTTCAGTGAGGAGCACGTGTCGCTGGCGGTCCTGGACGCCTACCTGGCCGAGCACGACCTGGTGCCCAACGGCCCGCACCACGAGGTGTACCTGACGGCGTGGGACGTGCCGGTGCCTCGCACGCTGCTGCGCCAGCCGGTACGCGAGCGCGTCGGGTGAGCACGACGGTGCGCGTGGGACAGTGCGCGTGGGTGCGAGCGCGAGCACCGGGCCGCGACGCCCGGCCACCCCGCGCGCGGCCACGGGTCACGGCGCGCCGGTGAGGGCGAGGGCCACGTCGGCGAAGGCGGCGGCGGCCGGGAGCGGGTCGGGCGGCAGGGCCAGCAGGACGGTGCGCTCGGCGGGCGGGTCCAGCGCAAGCGCGCGCACGCCCGTACGGTGGGCGGGCAGCGACAGTTCGGGCACGACGCTCACGCCGAGTCCTTCGGCGACCATCGCCAGGATGCTGGCGGTCTCGCGCACCCGGTAGTGGCATCTCAGGCTCGCCCCGGCCGCGTGGGCCAGCGCCGTGATGAGCGGCTCGCAGCCGCCGGTGGACATGATGAACGGGTGCCGGGCCAGTTCGGTCACCGGCACCGCGTCGAGGGCGGCCAGGTCGTGCTCGCCCGGCAGGAGCGCGAGCATGCGGTCGCGGGTCAGCGTCCGCATCGTCGAGCCCGGGGGGTGCGGGGCGATTCCGGCCGACACGCTCGCCACGTCCACGGCGGAGGTCGCCAGCCATTCCAGGACCTCGTCGTCGGAGCCCTCGATGACGGTCAGGCGTACGCGCGGGTGCGTCTGGGCGAAGCGGCGCAGGATCGGCGGCAGCAGCCGGGCGCCGGCGCTGGGGACGGTGCCGACGCGCAGGCTGCCGCGTTCGCGGTCGCGGGCGGCGGCGGCCTCCTGCTCGAGTGCTTCGAGCTGGGTGAGGATGTGCGCGGCCCGGCGGCACACGGCGCGCCCGGCTTCGGTGAGGGTGATGCCGCGGCCGCCGCGTACCAGGAGGGTGAGCCCGAGTTCGCGCTCCAGGGCGCGCACGGCGTGGCTGACGGCCGACTGGGTGCTCGACAGTTCCTCGGCGGCGCGGGTCATGCTGGCGGTGCGCGCGACCGCCTGCAGGATCCTGAGCTGGGTGAAGGTCACAGGGCGGCCCGCAGCAGGCCGAGGGCCAGCGGGTGCGGCGCGCCGGGCCGTGAACGCGCCTGCGGGACGTACAGGGTGGCGAGGTAGAAGGGGTGGCCGGGCAGTTCCAGTACCCGGGCCTCGCCGTCGGCGTCGGTGCCGGTGACGTGGAAGCCGCCCTCGTGCAGGCCCGTCTGGCGGGCGGGGTCGAGGCCGAAGTCGCAGTAGTACTCCTCCTCGGCCCGGGTGGCGCCGTAGAGGGCGGCGGCCCGGGAGCCGGGCGTCAGGGTGACGGGCAGGGTCCGGCCGGCCAGTGAGCAGGTGAGCTTGGAGACGAACAGATCGGAGGCGTACGGGTCGTACTCGGCGTGGGCGGCGTCGGTGTGGCCGAGGACGTGGCGCGCGTACTCGATGACCATGTGCTGGAATCCGCCGCAGGTGCCGAGCGTCGGCACCCCGTTCTCGCGGCCGTGGCGCAGCGCGGCCAGCGCGCCGGCCAGGCTGTGGTAGGGGCTGCCGGGCGCGCACCACAGCGCGTCGGCGTCGCGGAGGGCGCCCGGGTCGGACTCCAGCGGCCCGGTGGCCGCCCAGCGCACCCGCGCCCGCACCCCGAGGAGGTCGGCGGCGTGCTGCAGCGCCTGCTCGGTGGCGGTGTGGGGAGGGAAGCCGGGCTTGCGGTCGCCGACGATCGCCACGCGCACAGTGGTGTTCATGCCCTCCACTGTGCCGGGCCGCGCCCATGAACACCAATGCCGGTTCGGGTGTGCGTCATGAGCGATCGCTCATGTCCGGCCGCCGGCGGGCCGCCAGGACGACGAGCAGTCCGGCGGCGCTTCCCGCGAAGTACGGCGAGGGCACCAGCAGGACGCCGCCGAGCGCGCACCAGGCGGCCAGCGCCCAGCCGAGCCAGGCGGGCACCGGTGTCCCGCGCCCGGCCAGGCGCCAGATCAGGGCGCCCAGCAGGATCAGGGGGACGGCGAAGCTTCCCGGCCCGGCCCAGAAGACGAGCGTGTCGCGGATCGCGGAGGCCGGCTGCCCGCCGGTGTCGAAGGTGAGCGGGACGGCCGCCCACAGTCCCCGCCGGGCCCAGCCGGCGACGCCGTCCCACGACATGAGCAGCAGCAGGGACAGGTGGCCCGCGCCCAGGGCGATCAGGACGGCGCCCGCCCAGCGCAGCAGCCGGCCGCCGGCCTTCACCGGGCGCCGCCGGCGGTGGCGTGCTCGCGCCAGGCCCGCTCCCAGCGGCGGGTCAGCGCCGGGTAGACGATCAGGTGGCGGAAGGGGGCGATGGCGGCCATGTAGAGGCGTCCGAAGCGGCCGCGGGGTTTGACCAGGACGGCCATCCGCAGTTCGTGGCCGTCGGCCGCCGGGGCCCAGCCGAGGTGCATGACGCAGTGCCCGGTTCTGTTGGCCAGTTCGCGGGCCGATTCGGTGCGCAGTTCGTAGAGGGCTTTGAGGGGCAGGCCGGGGCTGTCGTGGCCGCGCGGGGCCCGGCGCAGGTCGGCGGGCAGGCGTTCGCGCAGGGAGGCGGCTGCGCGGGCGGGGTCGTCCCAGCCGAGGAGGGCGCCGATCCGCCAGCGCAGCGCGAACAGCAGCCGTACCGGGCGGCTCTGGTCGCGCAGTCCTCCGGTGGCGCGCATGGCGGTGAGCATCGCGGGGAAGTCGCCGGGTCCGGCTCCGGGGGTGCGGAAGGACCACACGTCCTGGACGCGGAAGTCGGGGGTGAGTTCGTGGATGCGCCAGGCGTGGGCGGTGTGCGCGGTCTTGGGCAGCTTCACAAGGGGGACCCTTCCGGTTCGGGTGCCGACGACTTCTATGTCGGCTGACATAGGCTATATCCGTCAGCATTTGATCTGTCATCCGGCATCGGGGTTAGATGGGCGTCATGGCCACGCGACGTACCGAGACCACCCAGGAGAGCCGCCGCCTGCTGGTGCAGGCGGCGGGCGAGCTGTTCGCCGAGAAGGGGTTCCGCCGGACGAGCTTCGTCGAGATCGCCGAGCGGGCGGGCATCAGCCGAGGCTCGATCCCCTGGCACTTCGGCAACAAGCTCGGCCTGCTGGAGGCGGTGCTGGAGGACCGGCTGCAGGCCATGCTGGCCGGGTTCGGGCCGCCCGAGGGGGCGGCCGATCCGCTGGAGCAGGTCATGGGCTTCGTCAGGCTGCCCGTCACCCGCCTGTTCATCACGTTGCTGGGCGAGGCCGTGGAGGACGGCTCGCCGATCCGCGAGCACTACGCGCGGCTGCACGCGGCGCTGCGGCAGGGGGCGCGGGCCCGGATGCGCTCCGCCGCGCTGCCCGCGGGGGTCGATCCGGAGGCGTTCACGGTCCTGCTGGTGGGGGCCGTCATCGGCGTGCACGCGCAGTGGCGGGTGGCTCCCGAGGCGGTGGACCTGGAGGCCGTCCGCGCCGTGGCGAGCGCCCTGCTGCCGCAGGACCTGGCGCGGCACTGAACCCGCCCGCCACGGGCCTTGCGACCGTCTCACGCGTGTGCGCTGCCGGCCCGCCGCGTCCCGGACGTGATGCCCCGCCGCCGGGGG
>NZ_BAAAHQ010000026.1:0-5278 GCF_039525605.1 Nonomuraea longicatena
CCTGCCGGGTTCACCAGCTGAGATCAATTACCGGGTCAACGTTCCGGGGCGGGCTACTAGGCGCGTTCGGCGGCGTCGAGCAGGTCGATGCGGCTGATCGGCAGGTCCGGTTCGGTGACCGCCTGCCCGAGCAGGCGGGTGAAGCGGGCGGCGAAGGCGCGGGCGCCGTCGCGGTCGAACAGGTCGGTGCTGTACTCCAGGAGGCCGTAGCCGCCGGTGTCGAGCCGCAGGGCCAAGTCGAGCGTGGCTGTGCCGGTGTGCACCAGGCGGGCCTCGGTGGCCTCCCGCACGTCGAGCATGACCTGGAACAGCGGGTGCCGGCCGCGGGCGCGGGCCGGGTTCAGCGCCTCGACCAGCCGATCGAAGGGCAGTTCCGGATGGTCGAAGGCGGCCAGGTCGGCCTGGCGTACCCGGTGCAAAAGGTCGGTGAGCTGGGATCGCCCGAAGTGTCTGCGCGCAGCACGAGGAGGTTGGCGAACGCGCCGACGGCTCCGGCCAACGCGCTGTCGTGGCGTCCGGAGACCGGGGTGCCTGTCGGGATGTCGGTGCCGGCGCCGAGCCGGGTCAGCAGGGCGGCGAGCGTGGCGTGCAGCACCATGAACGGGGAGGCGTGGCTGCGGCGGGCCAGGTCAAGGGTGCCGGTCCAGGTCTCGGGCGAGATCGCCACCGGCACGGTGTCGCCCGTGCCCGACGGCACGGCGGGCCGCGGCCGGTCGGTGGGCAGGGTGAGCCGCTCGGGCAGGCCCGCCAGGGCCTTGGTCCAATGCTCGCGGCCCGGCTCGCCGAGGTCGAGTTGCCAGAGCGTGTAGTCGGCGTACTGTACAGGCAGTGGGTCGAAGCCAGGGCTGTGCCCGGCGGCACGCGCGGCGTAGGCGGTCCGGACGTCGTGCACCAGCGGCCCCACCGACCAGGCGTCGGCGGCGATGTGGTGCACGACCAGCATGAGGATGTGCTCGTCGGTGCCCAGGCGCAGCAGGTGCGCGCGGAAGGGCGGCTCGCGGGTCAGGTCGAAGGCGCGGCGGGCGATGGTGCGCATAGCCGTCTCCGGCATGTCCGGCTGCCACATCGGCACCGCGACCGGCGCGGGCTGCCGCACCTCCTGATACGGCACACCGTCCCGGTCAGGGTAGACCGTGCGCAGGATCTCGTGCCGGGACACCACGTCGGCCATGGCCATGGACAGGGCCTTGCGGTCCATCGGCCCGCTGAGCCGTAGCGCGACAGGAAGGTTGTACGCCGGCCCGCCCCCGCCGCCGCGGTGCAGGAACCAGAGCCTGGACTGCGCCGACGACAGCGGCATCAGCTGCGGCCTGGGCCGGCAGCCGGGCGGCCAGCTCGGCGGGCGTCGGGCCGGAGAAGACCTCCTTGACCGGCAGCCGCACCCCGAAGCTCTCCCAAATGCGCCCGGCCAGCCGGTCGGCGAGCAGCGAGTGCCCGCCCAGATCGAAGAAGCTGTCACGCGGCCGGGCCGTGACGCCCAGCACCTCGGTGAACAGCTCGCACAGGGTCCGTTCGGCGGCCGAGCAGGGCTCGGTGTCGCGCCCGCCCGCGAGGAGAGGCGCGGGCAGGGCGGCGCGCTCCAGCTTGCCGCCGGGCGTGCGCGGCAGAGTGTCGAGTGCCACGATCGCCGCGGGGGCCATTGCGGCGGGCAGGTGTTCGGCGGCGTGCTTGCGCACAAGGTGCGGGTCTGGGGCTACGTCAAAGGGGTGAAACGTCCGCGACGGTGAACCCGGCGAAGACGGGACCGGGGACGGGGACGGGCGGCGGCGGGTACGACGTCGGTACCGGTTCCGGCTGAGGACGGCCGGGCTGGGCCGCTCGCGGGGCGGGCTGAGCAGCAAGGTGCATCTGTGGGCCGACCGTCGATGCAGTCCGCTGTCTTTCGTCCTGACCGCCGGTCAGGCCGGCGACAGCCCGCAGTTTCGGGCGGTGCTGGAGCGCATCAGGATCCGTCTGCCCGTGGGTCGTCCGCGGACCAGGCCGGGCGCGGTGGCCGCCGACAAGGCGTACTCCTCCCGCGGCAACCGCGCTTACCTGCGCCGACGCGGGATCAAGGCGGTCATCCCGGAGAAGGCCGACCAGGCGGCCGACCGCAAGAAGCGCGGCTCCTGCGGCGGCCGACCGGTCCGTCATGATCCCGATCTCTACTTCGAACAGGCTCTAGTTGCCGCACTGGTGGCAGCGGGGACGGGTGCGGTGGCCGTAGCTGAGAGCGGCGAACCCGAGAGCCACTCCCCACAGCCAGTACACGGTCACGGACACCCAGTAGAACGCGTCCGGCAGGCCCTTGCCGAAGCCGAGGTCGTTCGCACCGCTCAGCAGGGTTGCAACCATTTTGGTGAGGATCATGCCGAAGTACACGATCATCGCGATCGAGATGCCAGCGGCCGGGCCCAGCACCAGCCAGCGCGGCACCCGGCGACCGGCCAGGCCCGGCACCCAGCCGGGGAAGACCGTACCCCAGGCGTGGACCAGTGCCAACGGCAGCAACGTCCCCGAGAGGACGAACCCGATCTCGAACAACATCAGAGAGACACCGACTCCCAGTCCACCGGTGTCGAACCCCACCACGAGCTGGGCGACGATCCGTACGGCGCAGCCCGCAGTGGCCAGGTAGGCCGCTGCTCTCGCCCACATCGGCGTGTTCTCCGTCCGGGCAGTCACGCCGACACGCCCACAAGCCACGCAAGCGCCTCGCAGCCGCCTCGTGTGCGTCACAGCTACCGATGCCATCAGCGCTGCTCCCACCAGGCACGCGGTGCGGCTGAGGAAACCGAGCGGAAAGAACTGCACGCCTATGCCGGGCAGTAGTCCGCCCACCACGTCCAGCAGGAGCAGGGCGGCGGCCACGACCAGGAGCCCGCTCACCGCCCAGGCCCCGATCACCAGGGCCCGCCGCACCGCGGCCCGCTGCCCACCGCGCCCGAGTGCGAACGTGATCGCCGCCCCGGCCAGGCAGAGCACGATCGCCTTCCATCCGGAGAACACGATCAGGTCGACACCCACCGGCGACATCTGGGGCGGACTGGCGACGAACGCCCAGTACGCCTGGAGCATGCCGTACAGCAAAGACCACGCCAGCAGGGCACGCGGCGTCCACGAACTCCAGGTCGGCGACTGCTTCGCGGCGGCACTTCCGTCGCCGACCGCGGACGTTGACGGCTTCATCAAGCTCATGCCCAAGATCCTGCTGCCGCACCGTGGCAGGTACCTCCCGCCACAGAGCCAGCCTTCTCCCCCGCACGGGGGATCCATACCCGAGCTTCTGGCGCCTGCCTGCTGGACTCTGAGGCCAAGGCCTTCTCGACCGTGCGGAAGCCACACCAAGCGATCGCCCATCGGCCGCCATCACAGCGTCGTGCACCAGTTTCCCGCCAGCAGGGGGCCAGGGGCGTCAAGGGTTGATGCCGACTATGCACCGTTCCCGATCGTTACAGACAATGGCTCACTATCTCGATCGCCCTGCTTCACATCAAAGGGACTTTTCGTCCCATATCTCACAGCAGTCTGACAGAGAGGGCTCGCATCCAGCCTGCAACGATTTGGCCGCCGAGTCGAGGCCTCGGCAGCACCCGAAGCTATGGAGCGTAGTGGAGCGAATACTGCTCCCAGCTGTTGCATGCGGACCGGTTGGCACGCAGAACGTCACCTTCATCGTCCCTGGTGGACGCGTACGTGCTAGACGCCCTGGAGGAGATGCACCAGTACAACCCGTTGTCTGCCCCGCGCATGGTGAAGTTCTCCCAACTGTTGTAGGAGGACGAGTACGCCTGCATGAGATTGCCGTTGTTCAGCCGGTTGGAGACGAAGCGTCCTGCCGCAGCAGACCAGAAGGAATCATTGCCGGCGTTGTCGGTGCACCACCAGAGCTTCTCCCACGATCCTCGCTCCTCGCTGGTCGCGTACAGGCGGTTATTGTTGTTGAGGCGAACCGAGACCAGCTTCCCGGTCACCCGGGACCTCAGATTTATGTCGAGACAGGAGACTCCTGCCGCCTCGACGCTGTTCGCGTTGCCCGGCGACCTGCTCCCCGGCTGCGCCTTCGCCAGAAGCTCTTTCCTCGACGTGACCGGCGCATCGTCCGCGAACGCCGGGCCCGCGGACGACATGCCCGCTAACAGCGTCAGCCCGGCGGTGAGAACAACGAGTGTTCTGCGCATCATCTAATTCCCTCCACTGCTTCTGAGTGTTCCGAAATGCTCAGTACCCGAAGATCGGTGGCAAGTTCAGCCAGATACAAACAGAGACAGAACTCTGTCGATCGAACTCATGGTTCTCTTTCTCCCTGGCGGTTAGCTGAATGTGTACCTCTCGATGCCCCGGGTTTAGGGACGCTTTCTCCCAAGGCCAGGATCGGCGGGACGCCATCACCTGGTAAGGGTGTTTCGTTCACGCCCGAAAGACCGACGTCAACGCTTATCCAGATTCCTGCCTGAGTGAACGCGCAGCCCTCGCATCCGGCGATCCGCCGAGAAGCTCGGCACCCAGCGGGGTCGTGTGGTGAAGCACCAGGTTGGCGTGCCGGACGCTGACGATCAGGTCGGCTCGGCGCAGGACGTTCGCATGCTCACTGGCTGTCGACAATGAGACGCCTGTTCTGCTGGCCAGTTCGCTGGTGGTGCTGCCCGGTACCCGGTCGATGATGCTGAGGACCTCGGCTCGTGTCCGGCCCAGCAATGCCGCCAGGGCATCGCCTCCGGTGGCATTCTGTGCGGCGTGGCGGGGGGCGGGGTAGGCGAGCACGGGAGGGAGGACAGGGTCCACCAGGGCGACAGGGTTCGCTCGGCAGAAGTAGGAGGGGATCAGGGTCAGACCGCGCCCGCGGAGATGGATCTCCCGGCCGGCTCCCGCCGGGTAGTCGACCTCCAGCACGGGAGGACGCCAGCGCATCGCCGACGTCAGGTTGGCGAGCATTTGCTCGGTGCCGCCGATGAGGAGATGGCGTTGCATGATGGCGCGTTCTGTGGCTAGCGCACGGTCGGCCTCGGGCCAGTGGGGGGTGAGCACAGTACGGCAGTAGCCGGTTATGACATGTACGAGCCGGTGCATGGCTTCCGGGTTACCGCGTGCGAGATCCTCCAGCCCGGCCGAGGGTAGGCCGCTGCTGCGGCGCAAGATCTCCATCTCATGCCGGAGCCGTTGTCGCGGAGTATCCGACAATGCCTGGAATGCGGGCGTGTCTCCCAGTTGCGCTTGGATCGGGGTGAGGAAATCGGGGAAATACGGCCCTCGGGGAGCAAGTGGCAGCAGTGTGGCGCGTATAGATGGCAGTAGGCCG
>NZ_BAAAHQ010000026.1:5317-33831 GCF_039525605.1 Nonomuraea longicatena
GCAAGCGCTGCCCCAGCGTCACGGGATTGCAGGCGGTGCAGGCTGCCCACCATCTCCCACATCAGGTCGGTCCGGGCAGCGATGCGGGTGAGCGCGAGATCCTCTGAGGTGAACACGATCCTTAGCGTGCTTCTGAGGTGCTCTCTCAAGGTCTTCCCTTCCCGAACTTGGATGGGCAAGTGCGTGAGGTGCATATGTGTGCTGTGGAGCGGCGTTCGATCGTGGTATTGAGGTGGAGATGCATGTGGTGCGTCAGGAAGCCGGGGTCCTGGTCTTGGACGCGGTTGCTCAGGGTCTGTGCAGCACATGTATGCACCAGTCGCGCATCATGTATTCGAGCGGCATCCGGCTTGGCCGGACAGATAAGCACCGACGCAGTCTCCCCTGTGGAGGAACATCTCCTCGTCCAGGTCTCCGCGAAGGTGCGTGAGCATCTTTCAAACAGTTCGAGCTTGGCTTGCGCCTCCCGTGCGGGTGCCACCGGAATACTGCAGGTTCGGGCCGCCAAGCTTTTGACCAGCGGTTTCGTGTCGTCTGGTCGCCGAGCGTCCGGAAAGGTAGACCGTCTCGGACGGCGTGCCGACCTGCACGAAGACCGTCCAGAAACCTACGTCCGAGAAGTCGGCGGCCCATGCCCGGCCGTACTCCGGTGGCACCCGTGCTCCGGTCGCCGGCGACCCGCGCCGTGAGCAGGGCTTCCAGGCTCAGCCGTCTTGATAGCCCCTGTTGTTCCGCGTCGAAGGCCAGCCCCCGGCGATCTGCTGCGCCTCGGCCGCCGCTGCGAGCGCGTCGCGGTCGGCCGAGGCGTGCGCGACCCGGTGGGCGCGCACGGCGGTCCGCGCCGCCGTCTCGACCAGGTCACCGGCGCCAACCTGCGTGTCGAGAGCCACGATGCGTGCGGAGTGGGCGCGTATCTCCGCGGCTGTGTCACGGGAGCCGCCGCTTGCTATTCGCTCTGTCCGCTTGTTCCATACCTTCCATGATCGGTGCCGGGCGGCCACCCGAGCCCTGTCTCGCATTGCCTGGAGATGGCCCTCCGCTCCCGAAGCTGTCCCCAGCCGCCAGGCAGGTCTTCGGCTGACGCCGCCGGCTGGGTGGGTTTGAGCAGGACGCGAGCGTGGTGGGATGGCCCGGCGAGGTGCTGCTCTGCGGGCAGGCCGACCCGGTCTACGGAGCGGA
This sequence comes from Nonomuraea longicatena, assembly GCF_039525605.1. Lineage (NCBI taxonomy): Bacteria > Bacillati > Actinomycetota > Actinomycetes > Streptosporangiales > Streptosporangiaceae > Nonomuraea > Nonomuraea longicatena. The sequence continues at coordinate 6,497 of NZ_BAAAHQ010000026.1, forward strand.
GTCCGCCTGTCCTGTTGGTGAACGCTGTTTCTCCTGCTCCCATTGGTCGAGGAGCTTGAGGAACTCGCGGCCCATGAACGCTTACATGTCGCGCATCAGCTCCAGCCTGGCCCTGCCCCGGGGGTTGTCGCCGACCACGGCCAACCCCCGTTCGGCGAGCTGGGCGAATGTCGTGAACTCGGCCATCTTGGCCCGGAACGCGCGTCCGAAGACGTCATCGGCCAGCCGGTAGTGATCGCGGCGGCCCTTGGGCGGGCGGAACCGTTCGACGAGGCCGCCACGTTCAAGCTGCCCCAAAGCGACGCTCATACTGCTCTTGGCCACGTTCAGGCTTTCGCACAGGCCGGGCGCGTCGGCCGACTCGCCGGGGTCGACCAGCAGCGAGCCGATGACGCGGCCAGCCGTGCGCGCCATCGTGACCGCCTGCCACGCCGACACGGATCAGTGGGTCCAGGCATGGCAGCATCTGCGCATGCGGGAGCACGAGGCGACGCCTCTTCCCTCCCGTTACGTCAACCCACACCGGGAAGGGATACGGGTGACCGCTTCCCTCCCGGACGAGAACGAACTTCTTCACAGCATGAACCGGTTCCATGCGGCGATCGGGATGCTCTCAGCAGACCAGGAACCTCGGCTGCGCCTTGTGGCCAACGACGAGAGCCCTGGTCGGGCCGGGGTAGGGGTCCGGGGAATCTACTTTGCCGGTAGTAACGCTAAGGGTCGAACTGCAGGTCAGGACATTCTTCGTTCACCGTCACGAGGTGGTGAAGCCGTGTCGCTCCGGTGTGAGGTCAGCCGGAGTGACATCTTCGGGGTGGGCTTTGGTCAGCAGAACCAGCCGAACAGCCAGCAGCCCAGCCAGCGCAGGACGGTGACGAGCCCGATTCCCATGAGCAGGATTGCCGAGCCGAAGAGCACGAAGACGGCGGCGCCCTCCCACCAGGGCTCGCCCCAGTCCGCCGCCGCCGGGTCCTCGCGCCAGGTGTAGGTCAGGGGGCGACCTGCCTGCTGGCTGGCCGCATCCAAGACGGTGGCCAGGCGCTCACGAGCAGACGCCGTCTGGGCGTGATCTGGGGAATGACGCCAGCCGAGCGCGAGCATGCGGTCGACAGGGTCTCGGTAGACCCGCTCGAACGCGGCCGTCTCGGCGGGAACCCGCTGCTCGGCCAGGTATCCCCAGCGCCCCGCCTGGACAGGATCGCCGAGGGTCCGGTAGACCTCGGCGAGCTGCTCTCGCAGGTCCAGCCGATCGGGGTAGGTCCCGATCAGGCTACGCAGCCGCTGGCGCGCCATCAGGAGGGCCGCCGGAGAGCCCTCCTCCACCTCGGCCGCCACCTTCGCCAGCGTCTGCGTCACACCCATGGAGCCAAGCATCCCAGACCAATAACGGGATATTCCCCTGATTAACCGCCAAACAGGCATATGGTTCACGGCTCGCGTGACGCTCCGGAATGTGGGAGGTGTCCACGAGACAGAATCCATCGAGGCCCGGGGCGGCCAGGTCCTCGGCGTATTCCACCGCCACAGCCCGCAGAGAACGACTGCCCATAGCTTTCGACCTACGGCAACGCGGGATTGTATGTGTCAATGTCCGTTAACACATAAGATCGGCCGCCCCGCAGGCCGTCTGACCTGGTCGTTCCGCTTCGGCGAATCAGCGATCGGTCTTCGCCGCTTTGACCGCACTTACCCCGCTGGTCTCCCGGCTGCGCCCGGGGTGGCCGCTGGCCGCGGTCGCTGCCCGGCTCCGCTCAGCTCTTCCGCTCACTCAGGACGCAGAACTCGTTGCCCTCCGGGTCGAGGAGGGTCACCCAGTGCTGCTCGTCCTGCGCGGTGTCGGCGCGCCGGGCACCGAGAGAGAGCAGCCGGGCGACCTCGGCCTCCTGGTCGTCGGGGCGGAAGTCGGGGTGGAGCCGGTTCTTCGACGTCTTGCCCTCGGGAACAGGCACGAAGAGCAGCCCCGGCATCTGGTCCGGCTCAGGCCGAATCTCGATGATCTCCTCGGATTCATCGACCACTACCCAGCCGAGAGCCTCGGCCCACCAGCGCCCGAGAGTGACAGGGTCGGCGGAGTCGACGATGATCTGTTCCCATTGAAGTGCCACGGGCCTGAGCATAAACAGACTACGTCACGAAAATCCTCTCGATGCGGCCCTCGCCGTCGTGGCGGTCGTCGCAGGTGCTCCAGTTCTCCTGCACCGAAGGCGCGTCCGGGCCCTCTGCCACGTACGCGTCATGTGCTAATAGGTTCCCGTGCCCTGAGGGATGTGCTCGGCGCTGGTCACTGCCATGAGCAGGACGTTTTCTGCCCGAGACCGGCGCCGCGGCGGGCGACGAACTCGGCGTCGGTCTCCTGTTCGCTCACTTCGGCGCTCACGTTCTTGTCTCCGGCATAAGGTCGGCCTTCCGGTCGACGACTCGGGCGCCGTCGTCCCGCCGGTGGTCTCCGGGGCCAAACCCCCGGAGACCCCAACGCCGAGACCCCAACGCGGAGGCCGCCGACGCCCCGCCGAAGGACCCGGCCCAGTCCAGGAGCACCGACCTCAGGAACGCCTCCGAGGTGATCCCCCAGACCCGCGTCGTCGCGCACACCCGGCAGCGCCTGCAGCAGATCGCCGACGAACTCACCGAACTCACCCCCACCGACTTCGACCGGGTGCACAGCACGGCGATCAACCCCGAATCCGGCAAGGTCGTCATCGAGACCACCCACGCGACCGCCGCGCTGCGCACCGCACTGGCGGCCCGCTACGGTGGCGACGCCGTGGCCCTGTTCGTCACCCCGCGCCGAGCTGTGACGTTGACGGGCTGGCAGAACGACACCAGTCCCTTCTGAGGAGGCGCACACTTCACCACCAACGGTACGGACTGCACCACCGGGTTCGGCTGGGTCCACCAGGCGAAGTCCTACGTGCTGACCGCGGGCCACTGCGTGGGCATGGGAAACCGGCCCGTCAGCGGCGGAGGCATGGGCACAGTCACCCATGACACCTTCACCAGCGCCGCGATCGATAGCGCCAAGGTCGACGGTAAGTACCGCAGCGACCTCGCCCTGATCAAGATGGCCTCGGGCGTGTCCGCCGCACGCTCCATCTTCGTCGGCGGCGTCAACTCGACGACCGGGCGAACCATCGCGGCATCTCCTCAGGGCGGAACAAAGTGGCTGACAGATTCTGCGGCACCGACGAACTCTGCTACTGGACCGTCACCAAGACCCGCACGAACGCCCAAGTGTCAGGCGGGATGCGGCTGAGGAATGTCGCCTTCGGCAAGCGAGAGGCCGACAGGCTGGGGTGTTTCACTCAGGACGACTCGGGTGCCCCCATCTACGCGACCAACGCCCAGGGAAAGACCCGGGCCATGGGAATCCTCAACGCCGTCGGTACCTCGCCCTGCATGGTGGTCTTCACAGATATCTACGACGCCCACGAAGGACTGCCCGGCACCGTGAAGTAGGCATGCGGCAGCAGGTGAAACGGCATGTAGGCCTTCCTGAACGTGCCTGACCAATATTTGTGGGTTGTCAGGCATGTTGGTCACAGCGGAAGCTCTTCATGGGATCTCGTTCAGTGCGCGCGTCCGCTCCGACGGTACGGCAGCGCCTCGTCGCTGCCAGAGCGCCAGCCCCAAGAAGACCATCGCTGTTGGCTGTGGCCGAAGACCGCTTGGGCCTGCGGCAGGCTAGCGCGCCGACAACTGATCTGGCCGGCTGGCGGCGACGGCCGACGGCCGGTTCCGTATCGCTCCGATCGTGGCGGAGACCCAGGCGACCACCCAGATCGCGCCCACCGCCAGAGATACCCAGGCGGCCCAGCTCTGCGGTGGTTTGCCCGGCTCGACGATGAGGCCCGTCGCCCGGCCCGCGAACCCGATCACACCTGCGGTCACAAACGCCGCCCCCGCCCAGGACACACCCAGGATGAGGCGGCGGGCGATCCTATTGACAGGAAGCCGAAGCAGCGCTGCGATGATCGCTATCATCGCCAGGCCTCCGGCCGCGTTGGCCAGTTGACCCGAAACCGGATCGTGGATCTTGTAATGGTCGGGCGGCGCGGGATACCCGGGGAAGCCCAGTTCTCCCTGAAGCCCCAGGACACCTTGGCAACCGTGTAGGCAAGCGCCCCGCCGCATCCGACCAGCACTTTCACTGTCTGCTTCGACATGCCGCAACTCTGCCGCACGGCAAGTGGGGGCGCCTCCCCCGAAGGGGTAATCGGCCTCCCCCACCAGAGGGAACCGCCTGAGCGGGCGGGAACCGCGCGCCTGCCGGTAGCGTCATCCGGCCAGGTCCAGCCTTGCCCGGTTCGCCAAACGAAGACGTGGCAGAGGGCGGGGAGGATAGCCTCGTCGCCGACGACCAGCACAACCTGGACAATCCCGGAGGTGGTCAGGGCTCCGCGCTGGCCGATCCGCAGCGGGCCAGGAATGCCGAGCCAGGCGGAAATGCGGTCGCCAGCGACCAGCGGAAGCGGGACTGTGCGGATCGTGGAGGCGATCGGTCCAGGCGAGGAGGTTCCGGCCTGGTGTCTCAGGGCAATGCCCGTCAAAGCGATGGCCGGGCCACGCCGCAAGCCGACAACACCGGGCTTCTCCTACTCGCTGTGGTCATGGTCCGGAGCGGGGACGAGGGTCTCCCACCAGGTATGGAAGGCCGCTCGCGCGGGCCGTACGGCAGGCTCTGGAAGAAGGCTCGCAGCAGGTCGGCGACGCGGCTGAAGTCGGCGGTGGCCATCAGGTCGGCGGCTCGGCCCGCGTTCTCCAACGCGCCGTCGATCTCGCCCTGTTCCAGTTGGGCGCCGGCGATGGCGGTCAGGCCGAGGGCGGTGTCATGGGCGTAGTCGAGGCTGCGTCCGGCCTGGCCTTCTTCAAACAGCCGGACGGCGATGTCGGAACGGCCGAGACAGCCCCAGCTGAGCCCGACCTCGATCGTGTGGGAGGGGCGGCGCATCCAGTACGCCCAGGCCAGCCGAGGCAGCACCCATGACGAGCACCACGACCCACGCATCCCACCGTGGACGAGAACGACGTGGTCCACCTACACCGACTCCCCCGGAGGTTCTCCGGTGGGCCCTGTCATGAGGCGTCCGGATGGTCCACCGGCAAGACGTCCATGACCCACATCCGGTGGTCCCAGCCGATGTCGCGGGCCGAGCGCACCCGCAAGCCTGCCCGTTCGGCGAGCTCTGCGATGCGGCTGGCAGGGCGCAGGCCGGAGCCGAACGCGCAACGCAGCTGAAGGTCGTGCAGCACCGCGTCGGGGCCGTTGAGCCCGTCCGGCCGGAACTCCTCCACCATGATCAGCGTCCCACCCGGCGGCAGCCGCCCGGCAGTCTCGGCGAGCAGCAGCTCCGCGTCCTCATCCGGCAGCCAGGTCAGCGCGTGCGCCAGCAGTACGGTGTCGTCACCGCCGGGCGGCGCCTGTCCTGTCGTGGCGAGCAGCTCCACCCGGGGCAGCACGTCGGCGTCGAGAATGCGCTCGCGCAGCACGCCAAGCGCCGACGGCATCGCCGCGATCCGCACGCGCAGTCCCGGCTCGGCCTTGACCAGGGCGTTGACGATGGTCGCGGCGCCGTTGCCGGCCGCCGTCAGCGCCTTCACCGCTCCCCAGTCGTAGGCGGCCAGAACGCCGGGCGCGACCCAGCGGGCGCTCTCCTCGACCGCCTCGCGCGCCGAGCCGCCCAGGCGCGCGTCGGACGGCATCGCGGCCACCAGCGGCCGGCCCTCCTGGGTGCGGTACCCGGCCCGGCCGGTGCGCAGCGTCCGCACCAGCCCGGACAGCGACAGGTCGAGCGCTGCCCGCGCGCCGCCGAGGTGGTACTCCTCGGCCGAATGGTCGTCCTCGACGAGTTCCTCGCCGACGGGTGTGAGCCGGTACCGGCCGTCGGGGCCGGTGGCGAACACCTCGATCGCGACCAGGTAGTCCATGAGCGCGGTCAGTCCGGCGAGGTCGGTCGAGGTGCGCGCGGCCAGGGCGGCGGGCTCGCACGCGCCCGAATGGACCAGGTTGACCAGGCCGAGCGTGACCGCCGCCCGGATGGCGAAGCCCGGCGCCAGGTCGGTGAGCTCGTGCAGCCTTTCGTGCGCGCCGTCCTCCTCCGGGCCGCCAGGGGCGTGCGGGGCCTGGGTCAACCGCCAGTAGCCGGTGATGTGCGTCTGCTCGCGCGGCACCTGACGGTCGGCGGTGAGGTGGCGGCGCAGCCCCTTGAGGCTGAGGGCCTCGCCTGCGGCCCAGGCGAAGACGACACCCGGCAGCCAGTCCATCTGCCTGACCGCCTGCTCCAGCAGGTCCGTCGTGCCCGCCGGGGCGCCCTGGCGGGAGAGCCAGGTGATGTCGGCGTCGGCCCGGGTCGGCAGGTCCTGCCGGTGCGTGTCGTCGCTGATCTCGACGAAGACCTTCGCCTTGACGCCTTCCGGCATCTCGGCCAGCCACCGGCCGATGGCGGGCAGCGCGGTCTCGTCGCCGGCGATCAGGATCCAGTCGGCGCCCTCGGGGTGGTGGTGGGACATCTTCGGCCCGGCAATCCACACGGTCTGCCCTGGTATGGCCTGTTCTGCCCACGAGGCCGCAGGGCCGTTGCCGTGCCGTACGAAATCGAAGTCGATCTCCCCCGCCTCCGGGTCGTAGCGGCGCGGGGTGTAGTCCTTGGCGATGGGGCGCTCGTCGGCCGGCCAGTCGAGACTGCTGATGTTCTGGCGGGGCAGGACGGGGAGATCGCGGCCGTCGGCGGCGAAGAAGAACTTGACGTGGTCGTCGAAGCCCTCCGAGCGCAGCGCCGGCAGGTCGAGCCCGTCGCGGTGGAAGGCGCTCAGTTGCGTGCCGCCGAGCGTGACACGCCGCATCCCGGGGGTGACATCCGTGACTCGCACGACGGTCAGCTCCCTCAGCACAATGGGGAACGTGACGACCGTCCGGGGGTTGCGGGTGGGCATCCGCGTGGCTCCTTCCTCCTGACGACCCGGCCAGATTAGGGCGCGCCCGCACGGCGGGATCCAACCAGGCGTCCATGCCGTGCCACTGTCGCGCGTGATCGGGCGGCGGCTTCGACGGCGTGCGCTCTGCCTTGGAGCCGGCGGCGGAGGCGGAACCTACGGTTTCGGCCGTGAGGAATCGGGGTGGACGATGGCCGCTACGGCAGTGCCTGGTGCGGGTGCGGGCCGATCTGGCGCGTGCGATCGTCGCGGCGGTGGTGCGGCAACTGGCGTTCCTGGCCCTGCCGTGGCTGCTCGGGCGGGCGGTGGATCTGGGGGTGCGGGCCGGTTCGGTGGCCGCTGCGGCCGGTTACGCCGCCGCCTTCGTCGTGGTGGCCGTTGCCGAGTACGCCGGCATGCGCGGCTGGCAGAAATGGGCCACGCTGGCCGATGTCCGGGCCGGCACGTGGCTGCGCACCCGGCTGCTGGGGGCGATCCTGGCCACCGACACCGAGAGGATGCGGCATGCCGCGGCCGGGTACGGCGATCTGACCACGCGGGCCACCCGGGACGTCGACGCCGTGCAGGTCTGGGTGCACGGGCTCACCACGTGGGTGGTGATCGGGACGACCGGGCTGGTGCTGGTTCCGGGGATGGCCGGGCTCGACCCGCTGCTGCTCCTGGTCGCCGCGCTGGCGGTGCCCTCGCTGCTGGCGGTCAACCGGGTGTTCCCGCCGTTGTTCGACCGCCGCGCAGGGGAACTGGCCAAGGCGCACAGCGCCCGGGCGACGGTGGCCGAGCACCTGCTGACGGCGCTGCTCCCGCTGCGCGGCGTGGGCGCCGACGCCCTCATGGTCGAGCGCCATCACCGGCGCAGCGCCGAGGTGAGCCGCGCCACGACGCGTCTGGCCTCGGTCGGCTCCGCCTGGGACGCCACGGTGTTCGTCGTGCCGCGGCTGGCGGTCGTGGCCGGACTGTTCGCGGGCGGGCACGCGGCCCTGGCCGGACGCCTGACCGTGGGTGAGCTGACCACGTTCGTGCTGTGGATGGGCACGGTGTCGCTGGCGGTCACCGTCATGGCCGCCCGGCTCGGGGAACGGGCCGAGGCGCGCGTCGCGGCCGGGCGGATCGAGGAGATCCTGGCGTTGCCGGCCGCGTCGGCGGGTGGCCCGGCCCTGCCCCGCGCCGGGGTCCTGCGGGTCAGCGGGCTCCGCGTCGAACGGGAGGGCGGGCCCGTGCTCGGTCCATTGCGGCTGACCGCCGCGCCCGGCGAGTGGATCGTGCTCACCGGGGCGACCGGGTCAGGCAAGAGCACGCTACTCAGGGCCATCGCCCAGCTCCTGCCCTCGACGGGCGAAGCCTGTTTCGGCGAGGTTTCGCTGCGGGGCAGCGACCCCGACGACCTCTACCGCACGCTCGGCTTCGTATCGCAGGGGCCGCTGTTGCTGCACGGCACGATCGCGGAGAACCTGCGGCTGAGCGGCGATCATCCGGACGGGGAGATCGAAAGGGCCGCGTTCGCCGCCGGGCTCGACCTCGCGCTGCCGGGAATCGGCTGGGACGCGCCGGTGGGCGAGCGCGGCGGCGCTCTGTCCGGGGGGCAGCGCCAGCTCGTCGCGCTGGCCAGGGCGTTGCTGCGCGATTGCCCTGTGTTGCTGCTCGACGACGTCACTTCGGCCCTGGACGCTGGCACCGAGGCCCGTGTCCTGGACCGCCTGCGCCAGGCGACGGCGGGCAAGGCGGTCGTTCTCGCCAGTCACTCCCCGGCCATCCTCGCCCGCGCCGACCGCCACGTCACCCTCACCGGCGGCGCCTTCACCGCTCCGCCCCAGCACAGTCCCCTCACGGCCACACCCGGCGACGACCTCCACACGGTCTCGCCCACTGGTATGCCCGAGGGCGGCCCCCTCACGGCCCAGGCCACCGACTCCGATCTCTCACAGGGAAGCACTCATGCCTGAACAGCCTGTCCTCACGGAGATGCCGGATCAGCGGGCCGTCTTCCAGCGGGCCGCGGTGTTCCTGCGCGGGCATCGGCTCGCGTTGGCGGGAGTGGTGGCGCTCAACCTGGCCGGGGCCGTCCTGACGACCGGATCGACTGCGGCGATCGGGCGGGTGATCGACGCGGCGGGCGGCGGGGACTCCGGCGGGCTGGCCGTATGGGCGATGGTGCTGCTCGGACTGGTCGCGGCCGGGGGCGGGCTCGCGTGGCTGTCGCGGTACTGGCTGGTCAGGGTGGGTGAGCGCGCCCTGGCCGGGCTGAGGGACCGAGCCGTGGCTGCGGTGGGGACGGCGCCGCTGCGCTTCGTCGAGGCGAACCGCAGGGGCGAACTGCTGCGCAGGGTGACCGGCGAGATCGACGGGCTGGGCTCGTTCGCCGCCGGCACGCTGCCCGACCTGGTGACCGGCGCCGCGGTGCTGGGGTTCACGGTGGTGATGTTGGCGGCGTACTCGTGGCTGCTGACCGTCGTGCTTCTGATGACGTTCGTGCCGCCTGCCGTGCTGATCGTGCGCCGGTTCCGGGCGCGGGCGGGCACGGCCTACGGGGCGGTCGCCGCAGCGGAGGCGGCGGTCGCGGCGCGGTTCGCCGAGTCCCTTCCGGCCCAGGAGCAGTTGCGTGTCAATGGCGCGGTTCCGCGCTGGCTGGAGCGTTTTCGCGCCGACAACGACCGGCTCCTCGACACGCAGGGGGAGCAGGTGCGTGCCGAACTGGAGCTCAACCGGCTCGCGCTGCTCCAGGCTGCCTGTGTGGGCGGAGTGTTGGCGCTCGGGGCGTGGCTGGTCGGCCGGGGGCTGCTCACGGTCGGGGTGGCGGTTGTGTTCGTGCTGGCCGCGCGAGACGTCTTCCACCGCTTCGAGGATCTGGCCGCCGCGATCGGCGAAGCGCGCGAGGCTCATGTACGGCTGGCGCGCGTACTGGACCTGATCAGGGCGAGCGCTCCCGCACACCCTGGCCGCGACGGCGGCGCTCTGCCCGCGAGGGGCGACCTCACCCTGTCTGCGGTCGGCTTCTCCTATGGCGGCCCGCACCCGGCGGTCGAGGGACTGTCACTGACGGTCGCGGCCGGGGAGCGGCTGGTGATCGCGGGGCGGACCGGGTCGGGCAAGTCGACGGTGGGCAAGCTCATGGCCGGGCTGTACACGCCAGACACCGGGGTGGTCCGATTCGCTGGGCATGATCTGGCCGCCGCGGATCCGGCCCGGGTGCGGGCACGCATCGTGCTGGTCCCGCAGGACGTGCTGCTGGTGGACGGCACGCTCGCGGAGAACCTGTCCATGCTGCCCACCCGCCCGGACCTTCGCCGTGTCGAGGCGGCGCTGGGCGAGCTCGGGCTGACCGGGTGGGTGGCGTCGCTGCCCGGCGGGCTGCACACGCCGGTGGGGACGCACGGCTCGGGGTTGTCGGCCGGGGAACGGCAGCTGGTGGCGATCGTCCGGGCGGTGCTGGCCGATCCGGCGGTGCTGATCCTGGACGAGGCGACCGCCGAGGTCGACCACGAGACGGCCGTCATGATCGAGGGGGCTTTGTCGGCGGTGGCCGGCGACCGGACGCTGGTCGTGATCGCTCACCGGGCGGCCACGATCGCGCGCGGCCGCCGACTGCTGTCCATGCCCGCAGGCCACGTGGACACCTCCGCGGGCGACTGACCCCCCAGGAAGGTGGCAGGTCGGCCCGGGGCTGGCGTGTGGGCGGCCGATGGCGCGCCTGACCTGCGGGAGTCGGGCCTGTGGAGGCCAGGTGGCGCGGCCTCGGGGTGACGCGTGTGGGTGTCATGCGGGTGGGGGTGGCCGGGAGGTCAGGCGCCTGCCACCGCCTTGGCCAGGATGGGGGCGAGTTGCTCGACCACCCAGGAGGAGCTCAGCGCGTCGGGGTAGGCGATCGCCGATGACAGCGTGTTCTGCGAGGGCACCACCGCCACGTGCTTGTTCTTGACCGCCTTCAGTGACTGGAAGAGCTTGTTGCCCGCCAGCTCCGACGCGCTGAGCAGCCCCTCGTCGCCGAATGGGTAGGTGACCAGGACGACATCGGCGTCGAGCTGGTCGAGGTTCTCCAGGCTGACCCCGTTGTTGTCGGCGCTGTAGTCGGCGGCGTTGGCGGTCTTGCGCAGGCCGAGCTCCTCGAAGATGCCGGGGTCCTGGTTGGCGTAGGACATGAAGGTGATCTGCTCGGGGTGGACGACGACGTAGGTGTAGGTCTTGCCCTGGAAGGCGGGGTTGGCGGCGGCGGCGTCCGCGATGACCTTGCGGTTGGCGCTGATGACCGCCTCGGCCCGGTCGCTCAGGCCCAGCGCCTTGGCCGCCACCTTCAAGCGTTCCTGCCACGGCAGGGTGTCGGCATCCTTCTTCTGGGCGTAGGTCACCACGGGCGCGATCGGCGCGAGCTTGGCGTAGTCGGTGTCCATGGCCCAGGTGTTGACGCCGAGGATGACGTCCGGCGCTTCGGCGGCGATCGCCTCGAAGTCGGTGCCGTCGGTGTCGTCATAGGTCTTCAGGCTGGTGACACCGAGCTTGTCCATGGCCTGCTTCTTGTACTCCGGAACGGTCCCGCCGTCTACGACGTCTGGAGTGATCACCGGCACCAACCCGAGAGCCAGGGCGATGCTGGTGTCCCCGTCAGAGACGGTCGCCACACGCAGCGGCTTCTTGTCGAGGGTGTCCTGACCCCAGGCGTTGGTGAGCGTCACGGGGTACGCGCCCTGCCCGGCGGCGGCCTTCTGCGCGGGTCGTTCCTGGGCCGCACAGGCGGTGACCAGGACCAGGCAGGCGACGGCGGCGAACTTCTTCATCGGTTTCTCCTTGACAGGGGGAAGATCTGAGGCGTCCCGTCGACGGGGTGGGGCATGACCGCGCAGGTCAGGCCGAACACCTCCGCGACGGTCTCCTCGGTGAGCACGTGCTCGGGCGGGCCCTGGCGCACGATCCGGCCCTCGCGCATGGCGACGATGGTCGTGGCATACAGTGCGGCCTGGTTGAGGTCGTGGGAGACGAGGACGATGGTCTTGCCGGTGCGCTCGTTCAGCTCGGCCAGCAGGTCCATCACCTCGATCTGGTGGGCGATGTCCAGGTAGGTGGTGGGTTCGTCCAGCAGCAGCGTCGGCGTGTCCTGGGCGAGCGCGAGCGCGATCCAGACCCGCTGGCGTTGCCCACCGGACAGCTGGTCGACGGGCCGGTCGATCAGCTCGGCGGTACCGGTGGCCAGCAGGGCCTCGGCGATGACGGCCTCGTCGGCGGCGGTGCGGCGTGCACCGAAGCGGCGGTGCGGGTGGCGGCCCCGCCAGACGAGGTCGCCGACGGTGATGCTCTCCGGCGCGACGGGCGACTGCGGCAGGACGCCGAGCCGGCGGGCCACCTCCTTGGTGGGTGTGGCGTGGATGTCGGCGCCGTCGAGCAGGACCGCGCCGGAGGCGAGCGGCAGCAGCCGGGCGATGGATCTGAGCAGGGTCGACTTGCCGCATGCGTTCGGGCCGACCAAGGCGGTGATGCGGCCGGCCGCGACGCCGACCGACAGTTCCTTGATGATCAGCGAGGTGCCGTAGCCGCTGCTGATCGCGCGGGCTTCCAGCTGGTAGGTCATGGGGTGGCTCCGGGTCGGCGGCGAAGGATCAGCCAGAAGAAGTAGGGCGCGCCGAGCAGCGCGGTGAGGACGCCCGTGGGCACCGGGCTGATGACGGGGGCGTGCTGGGCCAGCAGGTCGGCGCCGAGCACAATGAGCGCGCCGACGAGGGGCGCGAGGACGAGCGTGTGCCGTCCGCCGGTGAGCCGCAGCGCGATCGGGCCGCTGATCAGCGCGACGAAGCCGATCGGCCCGACGACGCCGGTGGCCAGGGCGGCGGCGCCCGCGCCCAGTAGGAGGGTGGCGACGCGGGCTCTGGGAACGGCGGTGCCGAGCCCGGTAGCCATGTCGTCGCCCAGGACCATGCCGCTCAGCGGGCGCGCGAGCGCGGCGGTGCCGAGCGCGCCCAGGATGAGCGCCACCGCGAGGGTGGCGACGCCTTCCCAGCTCACGCCGTTGACACTGCCGACCAGCCAGCGCATGGCGATGGCGATGCTGTGCTGGTCGGCAGCGGTGAGCAGGTAGTTGGTGTACGCGACACAGACGGCGCTGAGCCCGATGCCGACCAGGACGAGCCGGTAGGTGTCCACGCCGCCGCGCCAGCTCATGGCATGGATGGCCGCCACCAGCAGGAACGACCCGCACAGCGCCGCCAGCGGCATGCCGAAGGGCAGCGACGGCGCCAGGATCAGGGCGGTGGTGGCGCCGGCGCCGCCGCCAGCCGAGATGCCGACGATGTCGGGCGTGGCGAGCGGGTTACGGATGAGCCGCTGGTAGAGGGCGCCCGACAGGCCGAACAACGCGCCGGACAGGGCTGCGGCCAGGGCTCGGGGCAGCCGGTTCTGGAAGACGACGTAGTCGGCCAGGCCGGTACGCAGGCCGAGGGCGGCGGGCAGGATGTCGGCCGGGTCGAGCCGGCGTACACCGCCGATGAAGATCGCGGCCAGGAGCAGGGCGGCGAGCAACGCCCCGCACAGGACGGCTAGGAGAGCCAGGCGCCTGATCTGGCCGCGGCGCGTGCGCCTGATCGCGCCGAGGACGGCGGCGCGGCGGGAGGAGCCCGCGGCCGCGCGGATGTCGAGCAGGTCCATCAGACACGCACCAGGTTCCGGCGCCGTGCCAGCCACACGAAGAACGGCGTGCCGACGACCGCGGTCATGACCGCGACCTGGATCTCGCCGTGGCGCAGGACGAGCCGCCCGGCGATGTCGGCGGCCAGCAAGAGCACGGCTCCGCAGACCATGGACAGCGGAAGCGACCAGCGGTGGTCGGCACCGACAAGCATCCTGGCGCAGTGCGCGCCGACCAGGCCGACGAAGGCCACGGGGCCGACCGCCGCGGTGGCCGCCGCGCAGAGCAGCACCGCCACGCCCGCGCCGCCCAGCCGCGCGCGACCGACCCTGACGCCGAGCGCGGCGGCCGCGTCGTCGCCCATGCTGAGCATGTTGAGGACACGGCCCAGAGGCAGCGCCAACACGAGCCCGGCGAGGACGAACGGCGTGATGTCGTCGAGGATCCCGGCCCGGCCGGTGAGCTGACCGACCGACCAGAACCGCAGGTGGGCGTAGACCGCTTCGTCACGGACGACGAGCAGGGTGACGAGCGAACTCATGACGGCGGCCACCGCGACCCCAGCCAGGACAAGCCCGATCGTGGTGCTACCGGCGGCGCTGCGGGTGCCGACGGTGTACACGAGCGCTGCGGCCAGGCCCGCCCCGGCCAACGCCGCCCAGAAGGAGCCACCCACGCCGGAAACGTCGAAGAACAGGATGCCGAGCACCACGAACATGGCCGCGCCCTGCTCGACGCCGAGGATGCCGGGGTCGGCCAGCGGGTTCGCGGTGAGCGCCTGCATGATGAGGCCGGAGGCGCCGAGCGCGGCCCCGACCGCGAGCCCGAGCAGAGTGCGCGGGATTCGCTCGGTCCACAGGACGTGGCCGTTGTAACTGTCGCTGGCCGGATCGGCCAAGACGCGGACGACCTCCAGCGGGGAGATGTCGCGGGCGCCGAGGGCGATACCGGCGACGATCACGGCGGCCAAGCACACGAGTGCGAGCAGGGCGACCGTCACCCCGCGGGCGACCCCCGTCCGCGGCCGCGGCGGCGAGGTGTCAGTCATCGGTCATCCTGGGCTCCTAACCTGGCGAACGGCAAATTAGGCTACCCTTACCTAACTCGGACGGGTCCAACGCGGCGGGCGGCCGCTCACACTCAGGGGCCACCCATCGACGAGGAGGTTGTGCGACCGTGACGGAGACAGTGGCCACGCCGGAGGTCCTGGCAGACGATGAGTTCATCGCGGACTGGGGCCATCCGACACACGCGCACGATTTCCACCAGTTCCTGTACGTCCCGCTCGGGCGAATCACGGTGACGGCGCACGGGCGCGAGCACCGGCTGTCGCCGTCGGTCGGCGTGTGGATCCCAGCTGGGGTTCCGCACAGCGCCAGGTTCGGGCCCGATTCGATGATCGTGGTGGAGACGTTCGAGACGGATCTGTACCCGCTGCAGCACACCGAGGCCACCACGGTGAACGTCACCGACCCGCAGCGCGCCCTGCTGCTCGGCCGGATGCGCCGCTCAGCGCCGGGCAACGACGCGGAGGTGTTCGCCGCGCTGTCGACCGGGCCTCGGGCCAGCCTGCCGCTGCCCCGGCCCAGCAGCCGGGTGGCCCTGGCCGTGGCCGAGCAGCTCAGTCGCACCCCCAGCGACCCGCGCACCGCCGCCGAGTGGGCGCGCAGCCTGCACAGCAGCTCGACGAGCCTGCGTCGGGCCTTCCGGGCCGAGACGGGGCTTGCCTTCTCTGAGTGGCGTACGCGGCTGCGACTCAACCAGTCGCTGGAACTGCTGGATCGCGGCTACCTGGTCGGGGCGGTGGCGGCCAGGGTGGGGTTCACCAGCGCCAACGGCTACATCCTCGCCTTCCGCCGGCATTTCGGCCAGACGCCGGGCGCGTACGTGCGCCGCTCAGCGGCCCGCTCGGCCTGAGGACGCCCCAGGCGGGCGTCATGAACTGGGAAGCGCGCGGCGAAGTCTTCTCGCGGCCGAGCAGACGGACGACCTCGCCGGAGGGCGAACCAAACGATGATCACCTGGTCTGAGGCAGCGGTAACGAAGCGGGACATGTCCTGGCTGTCAAGCGATCTCCCAGGAGGGTGCAGCCGAGACCGCGATCTTGGTGCGATCCGGGGCCGGGCGTGCGTCGACTTGCCCGATGAGACAGGGCCCTTGGACCACAGCGACGCCGCGCAGCGGCGCTGGCGGGGCAGGGGTGGCCTGCGTCCGCCATCGTCATCATGGCCGGCTTCTCGGAGGAGCACGTGCGGCGAGAGCTGCGGGCGCTCGGGTACGGCCGTCGGCCGCTCCCGGTGGGGGACGAACGGCTGCCCGCCCCACTCGTCCTCGCCATCAGCCCGCCGACGGCAGTCGGCCCACATGGAAGTGGACCCTGTTATGCGCGGAGTGGGTCAGCCGTTGTCGGGGGCGGTGACGTCCAGGACCCAGGTCACGCCGAAGCGGTCGGTCAGCATGCCGTACAGCGGGGCCCATACCGCGGGCTCCAGCGGGCGCAGCACGTTCGAGCCCGGGGCCAGTCGCTGCCACAGGGTGCTGATCTCGTCGGCGTCCTCGCCGCGCACGGACACGAAGAACGGGTTGGTGCCCTGCTCGTACGGCATCGCCGAGGGCACGTCGTAGGCCATGACGTGGAAATCGGCTCGCGCCGTCCTCGGCGAGGACGACCCGGCCGCGCAGGACCGGTTGTACGACGTCAACCTCGTCGGCGTGGTCGCCGCCATCCGCGCCGCCGCCCCGGTGATCGAGGACGGCGGCCGCATCATCACCATCGGCTCCACCCTCGCCGGGCGGGCCGGGTTCACCGGGATGGCCGACTACGCGGCGACCAAGGCCGCCGTCATCGGCTACAGCAAGGGCGCCGCCCGCGACCTCGGCCCCCGGCAGATCACCGTGAACGTCCTCCAGCCGGGCGCCGTCGCCACCGACATGAACCCGCCGACCGGCGAGTTCGCCGACGCGCAGCGCGCCCTGAAGGCCCTGGGACGGTTCGGCCGTCCCGAGGAGGTCGCTGCCGGTGTGGCGTTCCTCGCCAGCCCTGGCGCCTCCTTCATCACGGGCACCGTCCTCACCGTCGACGGCGGATACCTGGCCTGACCGGAGTCGGGCTTTGGTGGCTTTCCCACAACTGGAGCCCCGAAGCCTGCGCTGACAACTACATGGCGTCGGCCACACTGGAGACGAAAGGCTGATTGCTTCAGGCCGTACGTCAACCAGGAAGGCTCGATCGGGTGTTCAGTCGTGTCGCCATCGTCAACCGTGGTGAGGCCGCCATGCGGCTCATCCACGCCGTGCGGGACATCGCCGCGGAAAGCGGAACACGGATCGAGACCGTCGCCCTGCACACAGACGTCGACCGCACGGCCACCTTCGTGCGCGAGGCCGACATCGCCTACGACCTGGGTCCCGCTTCCGCGCGGCCGTACCTCGACCTGGAGAAACTGGAACGCGCGCTGGTGGAGACCGGCGCCGACGCCGCGTGGGTCGGCTGGGGCTTCGTCGCCGAGGACCCCGCCTTCGCCGAGTTGTGCGCGCGGATCGGCGTCACCTTCGTCGGGCCGAGCCCCGAGGCCATGCGCAAGCTCGGCGACAAGATCGGCGCCAAGCTGATCGCCGAGGAGGTCGGCGTGCCGGTCGCGCCGTGGAGCCGAGGCCCGGTCGAGACCCTGGAGGCCGCGCTGGCCGCCGCCGCCGACATCGGCTACCCGCTCATGCTCAAGGCCACGGCGGGCGGTGGCGGGCGCGGTATCCGCGTGGTCACCGGCGACGCCGAACTCGCCGACGCCTACGAACGCACCAGCCTGGAAGCGGCCCGCGCCTTCGGCAGCGGCGTGGTGTTCCTTGAGCGCCTGGTGACCGGGGCCAGGCACGTCGAGGTCCAGGTGATCGCCGACGGTCAGGGCACCGCGTGGGCGCTCGGCGTACGCGACTGCTCGGTGCAGCGGCGCAACCAGAAGGTCGTCGAGGAGTCCGCCTCGCCGGTGCTGAGCGCCTCGCAGGCAGCCGAGCTGAAGGAGTCCGCCGAGCGGCTGGCCCTCGCCGTCGGCTACCGGGGCGCCGCCACCGTCGAGTTCCTCTACCACCCAGGCGACAAGATGTTCGCCTTCCTGGAGGTCAACACCCGCCTGCAGGTCGAGCACCCCATCACCGAGTGCACCACCGGCTTCGACCTGGTCAAGGCGCAACTGCTGGTGGCCTCCGGCGGCAGGCTCGAAGGCGAGCCGCCGCAGGAGCGCGGCCACGCCGTCGAGGCCCGGCTCAACGCCGAAGACCCCGACCGCGACTTCGCCCCCTCGCCCGGCCGGATCGCCCGCCTCGACCTGCCCGCGGGGCCCGGCATCCGGGTCGACACCGGCGTCAGCGAGGGCGACACCATCCCCGCCGACTTCGACTCCATGATCGCCAAGATCATCGCCTACGGCC
Source organism: Nonomuraea longicatena (assembly GCF_039525605.1). Classification (NCBI taxonomy): domain Bacteria; kingdom Bacillati; phylum Actinomycetota; class Actinomycetes; order Streptosporangiales; family Streptosporangiaceae; genus Nonomuraea; species Nonomuraea longicatena. The sequence goes on from NZ_BAAAHQ010000026.1 coordinate 24,456, forward strand.
GCGACCGCGACGAGGCCCTCGGCAGGCTGCGCCGGGCCATGGCGCAGACCACCGTGGTCATCGAGGGCGGCGCGACCAACAAGAGCTTCGTCCTCGACCTGCTCGACCGGCCCGAGGTGATCGACGGCAGCGCCGACACCGGCTGGATCGACCGGGTCAGGGGCGAGGGCGGGCTCGTCTCCCACCGGCACTCCGGCGTGGCGCTGGCCGCCGCCGCCATCGAGGCGTACGAGGAGGAGGAGAGCGCCGAACGGCAGCGCCTGCTGGCGACGGCGGCGGGCGGACGCCCGCAGGTGCGCCACACCAGCGGCCGCCCCCTCGACCTGAAACTGCGCGGCGTCGGCTACCGCGTCCGGGTCGCCAGGGTCGGCGCGCACCGCTTCCGCGTCGCCGTCGAAGCCGGCGCCGACGTCCGCACCGCCGACGTCGAACTCGACCGCTTCGACCGGCACACCGGGCAGATCCTCGTCAACGGCGTCCGCTACCGCGTGCTCACCGCCACCTACGGGCCGGTCCACCTGGTCGAGGTCGACGGCGTGACCCACCGGGTCAGCCGCGACGAGGGCGGCGTCGTGCGTTCCCCCGCCCCCGCGCTCGTCGTCGCCACCCCCCTGGAGGTCGGCGCCGAGATCGAGGCGGGCGCGCCGGTGCTCGTCCTTGAGAGCATGAAGATGGAGACCGTACTGCGGGCGCCGTTCAGGGCACGGCTGAGGGAATGCGTCGTGTCCGTGGGCAGCCAGGTCGACACCGGGGCGCCTCTGCTGCGCCTCGAACCGCTCGCCGACGACACCGCCAAGGACACCGCCTCGGCCGAGACCGTCGAACTCGACCTGCCCCCCGCCCCCGAGGCGCGCCCCGCCCACGAACGCAGCGCGCGTGGCCAGGAGGACCTGCGCAGCCTGCTGCTGGGCTTCGACCTCGACCCGCAGGACGAGGGCCGGGTGCTCGACGACTACCTCGCCGCCCGCCACGCGGCGGACGAGGCGGGCCACCGTCCGCTGGCCGAGGAGGTCGCGCTCCTGGAAGTGTTCGCCGACCTCGTCGAGCTGAGCCGCAACCGGCCCTCCGGCGAGGACGGCGGCGCCGCCCACGAGCGCAGCGCCCGCGAGTTCTTCCACACCTACCTGCAGAGCCTCGACGTCGAGCGCGCCGGACTGCCCGAGACCTTCCAGGCCAAGCTCGCCAGGGTGCTCGGCCACTACGGCGTCGCCGGGCTCGACCCCTCCCCCGAGCTCGAAGCCGCGGTGTTCCGCATCTTCCTCGCCCAGCAGCGCGCCGCCGCCGACGCCGCGATCGTCACCAGGCTGCTGCGCTCGTGGCTGCGCGAGCCGCCGCCCGGCCAGGAACTGCGCGAGCCCGCCGGGCTCGCGCTGGAGCGGCTGGTGGCCGCCACGCAGATCCGCTTCCCCGTGATCGCCGACCTCGCGCGCGGCGTCGTGTTCGCCTGGTTCGCCCAGCCGCTGCTGCGTCGCAACCGCGCCCGCGTCTACGCGGGCGTCCGCAAGCACCTGCGCCACCTCGACGCCCACCCCGACGCGCCGGACCGCGCCGAGCGCATCGCCGACATGGTCCGCAGCACCGAGCCGCTGGTACGGCTGCTCGGCCAGCGCCTGCCCCGCGAGGGCCTGGACAACTCCGTCATGCTGGAGGTGCTGACCCGGCGCTACTACGGCAACAAGGGCCTCACCGGCGTCCGCACCGTCGCGGCCGAGGGCACCGCGTTCGTGGTCGCCGAGCGCGCCGGCTCCCGCCTGGCCTCCTCCGCCGTGAGCTTCGAGCGGCTGGGCGACGCGCTGCGCGGCCTCGCCGACCTGGCCGCCGGTGAGGAGGCCGTCGACGCCGACATCTATCTCGTGTGGGAGAAGCAGCCGGCGGACTCCGACGCGATGGCGGCCGAACTCCACTCGGTCATCGGCGCGCACCCGCTGCCGCCGCAGGTCCGCCGGATCACCGCCACCGTGGCGGGCAGCGGCGGCGCGGTGATGCACCACCACTTCACCTTCCGCCCCGCACCGGTCAGGATGGCCGAGGAACGGCTCATCCGCGGCCTGCACCCCTACATCGCGCAGCGGATGCAACTGGAGCGGCTCGGCAAGTTCGACCTCACCCGGCTGCCGTCGCTGGACGAGGAGGTCTACCTCTTCCAGTGCGTGGCCCGCGACAACCCGTCGGACGACCGGCTCGTCGCCTTCGCCCAGATCCGCGACCTGACCGAGCTGCGCGAGCAGGACGGCAGGCTCGTCGCGCTGCCGACCGCGGAGGACGCCGTCGCCGCCTGCCTCGACGCGATCCGCCGCGCGCGCTCGCGCCGGCCGACCAAGAAGCAGCTCGACACCAACCGGATCGTGATCTACGTCTGGCCGCCGGTCGGCATCACCCGGGCGGAACTCGACACGATCGCCGGACGCGTCGCGCCCACGACGGCGGGCGCCGGGCTGGAGGAGATCCTGTTCATCGCCCGGCAGCGCGACCCGAGGACGGGCGAACTCACCAAGATCGCCGTGCGCTTCTCCTACGAGGCCACCGGCGTCACGATGACCGTCGGCGAGCCGTCGGCCGAGCTCGTCGAGCCGTTCGACGACTACCGGCAGAAGGTGCTGCGCGCCGCGAGCCGCAACACGGTGTACCCGTACGAGCTGACCGGGCTGCTCGGCGACTTCGCCGAGTACGACCTCGACGAGCACCACACGCTGGTGCCGGTCGAGCGGCCGAAGGGCCGCAACACCGCCGCGCTGGTCGCCGGGGTGATCACCACGCGCACCCGCCGCCACCCGCAGGGCGTCACCCGGGTCGTGCTGCTCGGCGACCCCACCAGGTCGCTCGGAGCGCTCTCGGAGCCCGAGTGCCGCCGGGTGATCGCCGCCCTCGACCTGGCCGAGCGGATGGGGGTGCCGCTGGAGTGGTACGCGCTGTCGTCCGGCGCCCGCATCTCGATGGAGTCCGGCACGGAGAACATGGACTGGGTGGCGGCCGCGCTCAAGCGGATCGTCGAGTTCACCCAGGCGGGCGGTGAGATCAACATCGTGGTCGCGGGCATCAACGTGGGGGCTCAGCCGTACTGGAACGCCGAGGCGACGATGCTCATGCACACCAAGGGCATCCTGGTGATGACGCCGGACTCGGCGATGGTCCTCACGGGCAAGCAGTCGCTCGACTTCTCCGGCGGCGTGTCGGCGGAGGACAACTTCGGCATCGGCGGCTACGACCGGGTGATGGGGCCGAACGGGCAGGCGCAGTACTGGGCGCCGAACCTGACCGCCGCCCGCGACGTGCTCATGTCGCACTATGAGCACACCTACGTCGCGCCCGGCGAGGACGGGCCGCGCCGGACGGAGACCACCGACCCCGTCGACCGCGACGTCACCTCCTACCCGCACGACGTGGCGGACAGCGACTTCACCACCGTCGGCGAGATCTTCTCCGCCGAGGCCAACCCCGACCGCAAGAAGCCGTTCGACATCAGGACCGTGATGCGGGCGGTGTCCGACCAGGACCACCCGGTGCTGGAGCGCTGGGCGGGCATGGCCGACGCGGAGACCGCGGTGGTCCAGGACGCGCACCTCGGCGGGCGGCCGGTGTGCCTGCTCGGCATCGAGTCGCGGTCGGTGCAGAGGCGCGGCTTCCCTCCCACGGACGGTCCCGACACCTACACGGCGGGCACGTTGTTCCCCCGCTCGTCGAAGAAGGCCGCCCGGGCGATCAACGCGGCCAGCGGCAACCGGCCGCTGGTGGTGCTGGCCAACCTGTCGGGCTTCGACGGCTCGCCGGAGTCGATGCGCAAGCTGCAGCTCGAGTACGGTGCCGAGATCGGGCGCGCGGTGGTCAACTTCCAGGGCCCCATCGTGTTCTGCGTGATCTCGCGCTACCACGGCGGCGCGTTCGTGGTCTTCTCCAAGGCCCTGAATCCGAACATCACCGTGCTCGCGCTGGAGGGTTCCTTCGCGTCGGTCCTCGGCGGCGCCCCCGCCGCCGCGGTGGTCTTCTCCGGCGACGTCAACGCGCGCACCGCGGCCGACCCCCGGGTGCGCGACCTGGAGGCGCGGGTCGCCGCCGCCTCCGGCACCGACCGGGCCGCGCTGGCGGCGGAGCTGGACGATCTACGCATGTCGGTGCGCGCGGAGAAGCTCGGGGAGGTGGCCTCGGAGTTCGACCGGGTGCACGACATCCGGCGGGCGGTCGAGGTCGGTTCGGTGGACGCCGTCATCGGTGCCGCCGAGCTGCGCCCCCGGATCATCGAGGCCATCGAGGCGCGGCTGGGCTGAGGCCCCCCGCGTCCCCGCGCTACGCCGATCGCGTAGCGCGGGTGGCTTCACGTGCTGGCTCTTCCGCTGGACGGCGGGACCCGCACCACGGACCGGCCGTCCCACCTCGCATCAACCGATCGGTTGATGCCGGAATCCACCATCCCGCTCTCCGGGCGGACGATCCGCCACCCCCGTCCCCGCGCGATTCTCAAGGCATGCCAACACACCGGGTGCCCGCCCTGCGCACCGTCGGACTCCGCAAAGCCTTCGGCGACCACGAGGCCGTCGACGACATCCACCTCACCGTCCCCGCCGGCTCCTTCTACGGCCTGGTCGGCCCCAACGGCGCCGGCAAGACCACCACCCTCGCGATGGCTGTCGGCCTGCTGCGCCCCGACGCGGGCAGCGCCGAGATCTTCGGCGTCGACGTCTGGCGTGACACCGTCCGGGCCAAGGGACTGATCGGCGTGCTGCCCGACGGCAACGCCATGCCGGAGCGGCTCACCGGCCGCGAGGTCCTCACCTACCTCGGCCTGCTGCGCGGCCTGCGGCCCGACGTCGTCGCCGAGCGCACCGACGAACTCCTCCAGGTCCTCGAACTCGACACCGCCGAGCGGGCCCTGGTCATCGAGTACTCCACCGGCATGCGCAAGAAGATCGGCCTGGCCGTCGCCCTCCTGCACGCCCCCCGGCTGCTCGTCCTGGACGAGCCCTTCGAGGCCGTCGACCCCGTCTCCGCCGCCACCATCCGCACCATCCTGCGCAGGTTCGTCGGCAGCGGCGGGTCCGTGATCATCTCCAGCCACGTCATGGCCCTCGTCGAGCAGCTCTGCGACCACGTGGGCGTCATCTCCGACGGCCGCGTCGTAGCCGCCGGGCCGCTCGCCGACGTACGCGGCGCGGGAACCCTCGAAGACGCCTTCGTCGACCTCGTCGGCGCCCGTACGGGAGGAACGGAGGGGCTGGCATGGCTCACCTCCTGACCCCCGGCCCGGCCGCCATGGCCAAGATCATGATCCGCATGCGGCTGACGCTCATGCGCAACGCCCTGCGCGGCGACGACGCCGCCAACCTCTACACCAGCGTCTCCGTCGGACTGATCCTGGCCGCCGGAACCGTCGCCGTGGCCGTCCTGTGGCCCGCCTATCTCCCCCTCGCCCTCGCCGGCTGGCTGGCCGGCTGGATCTTCGGGCCCATCCTCATCGGCGGCGGCAACGAGAGCCTGCGCCCCGAATACTTCGCCATGCTCCCGGTCACCCCGCGCCGGACCGCCGCAGCCCTGCTCGCCGGAGCCTTCGCGGGCCCCGCACCCGCCATCAACCTCATCGCCCTGCTCTCCCTGCCCGTGTACGGCTGGCGCCACGGCCCGGCCGGTGTCCTCGTCGGGCTGGTCGCGGCCGTCATCACGCTCATCACCATGGTGATGATCTCCCGAGTCGTCGTCGCGCTCATCGGCCTGTTCGTCAGGTCCCGCGCCACCGCGGCCGCCGTCGGCGCCGCCACCGGCACCGCCATCGCCCTGTGCAGTAACGGCTGGGCACCCATCGTGGCCCTCGGCGGCGACCCCGCCGCCTGGTCCCACCAGCTGGTGCGCGCCCTGCCCTCTGGCTGGGGCGTCGCCGCGATCGAGGCCCCCTGGCCCCTGGCCGTGGCGATCCTCGCCGCCAACGCTGTACTCGTCGCACTCCTGCTGGCCTCCTGGGCCACCCTGCTGTCACGACGCGTCGTCTCGGCCGTCCGCGGCGGCGTGCCGCCGCGTCGTGGCGCGCCCCGCCCCTTCCCCACCACCGGCGGCGCCCATGTCTCCGCCGCCAAGGAACTGCGCGCCTGGTGGCGCGACCTCGTCCGCATCCAACTGCTCGGCACCGCCTTCTCCTTCGCCCTCGTCTTCCCCCTCCTGCTCGTCACCCTCGATGCCTGGATCATGGTCGCCTTCACCGGCCTCATCGCGATCGTGATGGCCGCCGCCTCCTCGGCCAACCTCTACGGCGCCGACGGCACCGCCCTCTGGCTCACCCTCATGACCCCCGGCGCGGAACGCGCCGACGTCCGCGGCCGGCAACTGGCCTGGTTCCTCATCGTCGGCCCCGCTGCCATCGCCCTCTCCCTGGCCGGAACCCTCGTCAGCGGCGAGTCCTGGGCCTGGCCCTGGGTCCTCGGCCTGCTCCCCGCCCTCCTCGGCGGTGGCGCCGGGCTCGTCGTCCTGCTGGCCGTCACCTCTCTGGTCCCCGGCACCGACCCGCACAAGCGGGGCGGCAACCCGCTCAGCACCGGCGCCGACGAGACCGCCGAGACCGGCCTTGCCTGGCTCGTGCTCATCGCCGTCCCGTCCATCGCCCTCCCCACAGCAGGCGCCATCCTCCTCAACCCCTGGGCGGGCGTCGCCACCGGTGTCCTCACCGGCGCCCTCAGCGCCTGGGGCCTGGGCAGGATCGCCTACCGCAGGCTGGAGAACCACGGGACCGAGCTGCTCAACCTCATGAAGCACGGCCCCACGCCCCAGGCCGACAGCAAGCCCACCACCGCCGATCTCCCCGCCATGCACCGCGTCGGCGTCACCGTCTGCTACCTCATCGCCTGGCTACCCCTCTTCCCCCAGGGGCTCGTCACCATGGTCATGAAGATCTTCGACCTCGGGGGTCCCGGGTGGTTCCTCGCCCTCCATCTCCCGCCCATCTGGCAGTGGCCGACCATCATCTTCATGATCGCGCTGGGGCTCCTGATGTACGGCTACGCCATCCTGCTCCCCATGCGCCTAAACTCGCCCCCATCAGTCACTACCAGGTGAAACCCATCTGTACCCGAGAGGAGGGCACGAACCCGGATGAACGACCCCTTCCCGCCCTCCACCTGGGAACGGCGCTTCGAGCGCGTCGTCGAGATCGTCCCCTACATCACCCTCGCCACTTCCCTGCTCTTCAGCCTGGTCCCACCCGACCAGCCCGAAGGCGGGATCCCCCGTACTCTCGCGCTCACCGCCCTGGCCCTCGCCTGGATTCTCGGCACCCACACCCTCCTGCCCACGGCCCTGCGCGGACATCGGGTCGTCGTCACCGTTCACTTCGTCGGCGTCCTGGCCACCGCCGCGCTGCTCTCCTTCCATGACCCCATCTTCTTCATCTACTGCATCTCCGGCTTCTTCCTCGCCTCCCGCTTCGCTCGCTCCAAGTGGACCTTCGCCGCCGTCGCCGCCACCTCCTGCGTCCTGTACGGCTCGTCGCTCGACTGGCCCCAGGCCAGCATCCAGCTCATCGCCTTCTACTTGGTGATCATCGCCGTGCAGACCATCGCCATCGGCGGCGGCTCCATCGCAGGCATCAAGATCGAGGACCGGCAGCGCAGATACCGGAAGGCGGTCAGCGACCTTCAGACCGCCCTGGAGGAGAACGCCGACCTCCACGCCCAGCTCCTCGCCCAAGCCCATCAGGCCGGCATCCTCGACGAACGCCAGCGCATGGCACGCGAGATCCACGACACCCTCGCCCAGGGCCTCACCGGCATCATCACCCAGCTACGGGCCGCCCAGCGGGTCGAGGACTCCGGCACCCATGTCGAGCTCGCGCTCAACCTCGCCCGGGAAAGTCTCACCGAAGCCCGTCGCTCCGTGGCCGCCCTGCAGCCCCACCAGCTTGAGGACGCCCATCTTCCCGAGGCCATGACCGCCCTGGCCCGCAACTGGACGCAAACCGCCGGCGTCGACCTCCACGTCGAAGTGACCGGCGACCGTGTCCCTCTCAGCCCCGCCATCGAGGTCACCCTGTTCCGCGTCGCCCAGGAAGCCCTCGCCAACGTCGCCAAGCACGCGGGCGCCACCCGGGTCGGCCTCACCCTGTCCTACACCGGCGCCGTCGTCCTCCTCGACATCCGCGACAACGGCACCGGCGTCCACAACCCCAACGGCAAAGGATTCGGCCTCAGCAGCATGAGACAACGCCTACGCGGCGTCGGCGGCTCCCTCGAGATCGAGAGCACGCCCGGCGAGGGCACCGCCGTCAGCGCCACCGTACCCGCGCTCCAAGAAGGCCCCCGGTGATCCGCCTCCTCATCGTCGACGACCACCCCATCGTCCGCGACGGCCTGCGCGCCGCCTTCGAAACCGAGCCCGACATCGAGGTCGCCGGAGAAGCCGCCAACGGCCGCGAAGGCATCGACCGCGCCGCCGCACTCGGGGTCGACATCGTCCTCATGGATCTGCGCATGCCCGAAATGGATGGTGTCACCGCCATCACCGCCCTGGGCCGCTCCCACCCTCACATCAAGGTCCTCGTCCTGACCACCTTCGATGGCGACTCCGACGTCCTGCCCGCCATCGAAGCCGGCGCGACTGGCTACCTCCTCAAGGACGCCCCCACCGACGACCTCCTGCGCGCCGTCCGCGCTGCCGCCGCAGGCGAGCCGGTTCTGTCCCCCTCGGTCGCCGGGCGCCTGATGGGTCAGGTACGCCGGCCGGTCAAGGCTGCCCTCACCGACCGCGAACTGCAGGTCCTCGCCCTCGTGGCCGACGGCGCCTCCAATCGGCAGGCGGCCGCCAAACTCTTCATCAGCGAGGCCAGTATCAAGACCCACCTGCTGCACATCTACGACAAACTCGGCGTCCGCGACCGCGCGGCCGCCGTCGGCGAAGGGTATCGACGCGGGTTGCTCAGTTAGTCGAACAACCTCCCGTCGTACCGAGCCCACCCCGCCGACCTGCGCGAACGGCGCAGGTGGCGGCTGGGGGGCCGGCCTTCTCAACCGCTGAAGTCCGCTCGCCTCCACGATGCGGTCGTTCCGGATCCGGGAGGCGAGCGCCCAGGCTCTCGGGCGTGGCAACAGGGTTCCCATCCTCGCGACGAGCGCATGAAGTGGTCGGTACCTGCTGCGATGACCCTCGGTCATGTATTGGTTCCTGAATTTCGCGGGTCCGGCTTGACAGTTTCATCGCAGGCATGCAATTCTGATCGCGGGATCGAGGTTGACGATTAATGTAGGTGTGGACACCTGCATCCTTTTCGTCTATGCTGCCTTTTCGCGCTGCCGTTTTCCGGCGCGCGCTTCGTCATTCCATCGCAAGCTTCTTGGAAGGACACCCGTTGGCAGCCTCCGCCGTACCCGCCGGTCCCCGTCGCGTCTCTTTTTCGCGTATCCAGGAG